>JAFSLL010000290.1 GCA_017448455.1 Oscillospiraceae bacterium
AAAGCTTGACCAGATAGCTGTCCAGCTTGTCCTCGTACTCGTCGACCGTCCGCTCCAGCTGATCCACACGGGCGGCTTTTTCCGGAGTATAATCTGTCACCAGACTGGCGGCAGTCACGAAAGCCTCGCGGGTGTAGCGCGCCATTTCGTTTGTGACGACGCGGCACTGCTCCAGCGCGAAGGACGGGGATGACAGGAACCGCTCGTCGAGGATCTGCAGTGCTTTGCGGCTTTCTCCCGCCGCTTCTTCCTCCTGCGTCACCGGAAGCAGGCGCATGGTCAGCGCCACCAGATAATCGGAGAGCGGAAGGGCAACCAGCACGGAAATCAGGTTGAATGTGGTGTGCCACATCGCGATGTTGATCGGAGCGGTGGCGTGGTGCATGAAGGCAAAATCGACGACGCCGTGAATGATATAGAAAGGAACCATGAACAGCACGACCTTCAGAATGCAGAACAGCATCTGCATCCATGCCGCCCGGCGTCCGTTGCGGGAGGCGCCCACGGCGGAAATCAGGCAGGTGATGGCCGAGCCGATATTCATACCCATGAGGAGCGGAATCATCTCGGCATAGCTTAATGTTCCGGTGGTGGAAATCGCCTGCAGAATACCGATCGAAGCAGAGGAGCTCTGAAGAATACCCGTGATGCCCAGTCCGACCAGCACACCCAGAATCGGATTGGAGAACATGGTCAGGATACTGGTGAAATTGGGATCATCGGCGAGCGGCGACGCGGAGTCTGCCATCATGGTCATACCGATCAGCAATACCGCGAAGCTGGTCAGAATCCCGCCGACATCCTTCTGCCTGTCTTTCTTGCCGAACATGCTCATCACAATGCCGATCAGACCGACCAGCGGTGCGAAGTTCTTGGGCTTTAACATGGAGAGCAGGAAGTTCTGCCCGCTGATCCCCGTCAGCGAGAGCAGCCAGGCCGTGATGGTCGTACCGACGTTGGCACCCAGAATAATGCCCGCGCCCTGTGCAAGTGTCATGATTTCCGAATTGACGAAGCCGACGACCATGACCGTCGTCGCGCCGGAGGACTGGATGAGCGCCGTGACACCCGCACCGATCGCCGCAGCCTTCCACTTGTTGCTGGTCAGCGACTCCAGAATCACTTCGAGACGTCCGCCTGACACCTTTTTCAGTCCGGTTCCCAGTGTGCTGATTCCGTAAAGGAACAGCACCAGACCGCCGATCATCGTCAATATTCCGTATATGTCCATTCTGATTCTCCGATGATTATCAGTTTATGCCAAAAACCCACGAATACTATATTACAGAATTGAGGCAGAGCGCGCAAGTCAGCGCAGCCGCATTTTGAGCAGAGAAAGAATGATGAGATGCGCAGGATAGTAAACGTAGAAAAAACACTTGTGAAAGCGCTGAAACCGGGCAGCACTTCTCCCGTGATACAGGCCGAACAGGCAGAGCCCGCCGGCGGCGGGGCCCAGCATGGAGAAAATGCCCTCCAGGGCAATGTCCGAAGGGGCGTAAAGCGGGGAATCCGAGAGAGAAAGCGCCTGCAGAATTCCGAAGAGAATCACCACGGCTGCATAGGCGCGGATCTGTTTTTTTCTGTCCTCTCCGGCCATATGGAACAGTGCCGCCGCGCCCGGCAGCAGTCCGCCCCAGTCAAAAGGAACCGAACAGGCGACGGCAGCGACAGCTGCAGCCGTTTTCAGCAGCGGATCCCGGACATGGTCCATCACTGTGATGAGAAGCAGGCACAGCAGCAGCGTAAACAGGATGTTCAGCTGCCTGAAGCCGGTGGCATATACATAGGGGACCTGTGCCGCCGCACTGGCAAGAAAAAGGCGCAGCGCATAGCGCTTTTTGGAGCGGGTCAGACGATACCCGTCCACCAGAAACCGGCACATGACAGGTGCCGTGAAATAACCGATATAAATCAGTACGCGGTACAGGGGAGATCCGGCCGGAAGCAGCGCATGGGCCGCATGATTGCAGGTCATGGCGGCAATGGCCAGATATTTGATCTGTTCCCGGGAAAGGTCCGGCCGCAGGCCGGCATTGTCTGCAATTCCCGTATGATTCATAAGTTCGTCTCCCGCACGTCAGGCCTTTTCATTAAAACATAAAGCCTGACGGATTTATAAAAAAGGCGTCTCAAACATCGCTGTCTGAGACGCCGGTCATGGTCTGTTACCATCGCATGCCTGAATCAGGCCTGAAGATCAGGCGCCGATCTGATGACCGCCGACAAAGTTTTCGATCTCGGCAATCGCCTGCTGTTCATCATCTCCGTCCGCGGACACGATGAGTCTGTCGCCGTTATCGAGCTCCAGGGACATCATGCCCATGATGCTCTTGGCGTTAACACGCTTGGTTCCGAGCTCAACGTAGATCCGGCTGTTGTACTTGCTGGCAACCTGCACCAGCTCCGCTACGGGACGTGCTTCCAGTCCGTGCGGCAGTTCAATCTGCATCGACTTTTTTAACATATCATGTTCTCCTCATTGTGCTTCTCGTCTTCTCAGCCAGTTCCGACAGTTTGCGAAGACGGTGGTTGACCCCGGACTTACCGACCGGCGGATGTGCCAGCTTTCCCAGTTCCGCCAGAGGCATGTCTTCATTTTCCAGCCTCAGAAGCGCGATCTCAACCAGGTTGTCCGGCAGATCGGAAAAGACGCCGCTGCGCTGCAGAAACTCGATGTCTTCCACCTGTTTCCTGGCGGCTGCAACTGTTTTTCCGATGTTGGCCGCCTCACAATTGACGCGGCGGTTGACGGAATTGCGCACCTCCTTCAGAATACGGGAGTTCTCCATCCGCATCAGCCCTGCGTGCGCACCCATCAGGCTGAGCGTGTCGATGATCTCTTCGGAGTCCTTCAGGTAAACGGTAAAGTTTTTCCTTCTCCGAATCACCTTCGGATGGATTTCATACTTCAGCAGAACGGAGCGGATCAGCTCTGCGGTATCTTCCCGCGAGAGATTGAATTCGAGATGGTATCCTTTGTCCGGATCACTGACCGTGCCCGACGCAAGAAACGCATTTCGCAGGAAACTCCTTCTGCAGCAGTCCCTTGAGAGAACGCCCTTTTTCAGTGCCGGAACCATCCCGCTCCGCCCGTCTGTCTCCGCCAGGAAACCAAACCACGGGAGCGCCGACCACTGCTCTTTCGAGAGAAAAATCTCGTTCCGGTTCGACACGATCTCTATATTAAGAGTTTTTTCCAATAAAGTAAAGCACTTTGTAATTAGGGCATCCTGTTCGGTCTGGATTCTGATAATGGCCAGATCTTCGTCCGCGGGCGTAATTTTGCACAGACAAAACAGCAGCGCAAAAAGCGCTGCCTCCCGGCAGTGGGCTGCCGTCTCATTCTGCGCGGACAGTTCCGCGCGCACCTCTGCCGCGTAGCTCATAGATCTCTGTGCTCCAGCCTCAGTCCGTAGCTGCCTTTGCCTTTCAGCTGCTCATAGAGCGCATTCGCGATGGTCACGCTCCTGTGCCGGCCGCCGGTGCAGCCGATCCCGATGACCAGCTGGTTCTTACCCTCCCGGACGTAGTTGGGGATCAGGAAGGTGATCATATCCACCAGTTTCTCAAGAAACTGCGGCGCCTCCGGGCAGTCCATCACGTAGTCGCGGACTGGCGCGTCATTTCCGGAGAGATCCCGGAGTTCCTCAATATAATAAGGATTCGGCAGGAAACGCAC
>JAFSLL010000291.1 GCA_017448455.1 Oscillospiraceae bacterium
CCTTGTACCGGGCCCAGGCTGCGGCAGCAACAGACAGTTGATCGAGATCAAGGCTGCCGGGGTCAAAGAACAGCAGCATTTTATCCACTGCCAGCTTTGAGGGCTCGGCTCCAAACTTTCCGGCAGCCAGTTCCGCTTGCTTTCGTCCGGACTGCGCGGACAATATCCGGCCCTCCAAGGCCAGCTTTTCATCCGCCAGAGAAGCAGCCAACGTCTCTGAGCCATTGCCCATGGAGAGGGCAGAGCGCTCATCCGTCAGCATGGTTTCCACACGGCTCAGATTATCCTCCAGACCTTTTTGCGTTTCAGACAAACGCCAATACTCCACCAGTGCTTCCGTGAGTTCACCAGCTTGTTCCGGGGTTTGGCACGCCGCTAATGCGGAGGAGATATCGTCTTCTCCGTAATAGGGATGATTCGTGGGAAGATCCGCTCCGACAAGGGGTTCCATGCTGTCCAGAGACTTGAGAAAATCGCCCATTTTTTCGCTTTCGCTGGGTTCTTCGGATTCAGATTCCTTCTCAGGAAGGAGAGACAGACGACTCCAAGTCAACACGCTCGCAGTCTGCTGTGCCTTATCTTGATAGAGCAGAGTTGTGCGCAGGTCTCTGTCCGGCTCAAATGCCATAATACTGTAGTAATCGCCCTTTGCTGCGGTTACGCCTTCCGGGGGATTGAACCGCAGCGCACCGCGCTTTATTCTGATATTTTCCGGCCATTCAGGGGCATTGACATTGTCTTCTCCGGGTAACAGATGGAACCAATCTGAGTTTGCGACGGGGAAGATGTAAACGGAATAGACCTCTGATTCAGCGCTGTCCGTCCGATAGTTACAACGGCCTATGACACCAAGTTCCGGGCTGGAAATTAAAAACGACCGGTCGTTTTCGCGATAACTGGTAGTTTGCGTCTCACCGAGAGCCTGACGAAAAGCATCTACAGTCAGGGAGAGCAGCCATGCTCCGTCCAGCGTGCCATCGAGAAGCTGTCCCTGATAGAGGACATCTCCGGCGTGGTTATAAAGCTTTCCAAAACCGGAGGGTTTGCCGTTCTTCCATTCACCCTCATAGTAGAGCGAGCCATTTTTGCTCCAGCGAACCGTGCCGTCCGGAACACCCTTGGTAAACGTTGCCTCAAGAAGATTACCCGGAGACAGGGTATAGATACCCTTTCCGTTGTAGACTCCGTCGGAAAATTCACCTTCATAGATCAAAGCGCCGTCTGCTCCGTATTCCTTTCCGGTTCCGGAAGGCTTTCCGTTGGCGAAATCGCCTTCATAGGACAGTTTGCCGGCAAAAGTGTATTTTTTTCCCTTTCCGGAGAAGACCCCGTCGACAAATCCGCCTTCATAGGTCAAAACATCGTTTGGCCCATATGCTTTTCCGTTTCCGTTGGGAACGCCTTCATCAAACTGTCCCTGATACCGTTTTTTGTCATTGACAAAGGACGTCCCGTTTCCAGAGGGAAGGTCTGAGTGGAAGCTTCCCTGGTAGACCAGGCTTCCTTCCCGATAAAGGGCGCCGTTGCCCTCGCTGACGCCATTTAAAAATTGGCCGGAATAGACCAGAAGGCCATCTTCATATTTGTTGCCTGTGCCGGAATAGACACCGTCCTGAAAGTTACCGTCATAAACAAGAACGCCGTTTTCGTCGTAGCGCTTGCCGGATCCCTGAAGCACTCCCTTTTCCAGTCTGCCTTCGTAGACGGGAACGGTTTTTTTCGGATCAGAGTAGACGATTACCTTTCCGGACCAGTCGCGAATCCGCGCGTCATCTTCCCTGAAGCGCGCGGTAAAAAAGCGGCTGAGCAAAAAGGGCCAGACAAAGAACCAGATCAGCATGCCCACAATCACTATGCCGATCACCAACCGCACCAGAAACATTTTGGAAATCAGCAGATTTCCTACTTCTATGTAGTCGCCACGTTTGGTTGGCTTTTGGGATACGTTTGCGGCTGACTGCATGGTGGACGTTGCCATCATTGCCGCGTTGTGGGAGAAATTCTTCAGCCGCTGGAAATAGGTTGTAATGCCTCTTAACTGGCGAAGGGCAAAAGCCTTGATTGTGCGGAAAAAGATGCCGACGAATTTGAATAATTGCGTAAACAGCTGGCTAAACAAGGCGAAGCCCCCTTTTTATCATTGAATAAACCGAGTTACTACAATTGCAACCAAAGCAATCACCGCAACAGCCAGAAGCGCAATCAACGCGACGGTCTTCCAGCGGGAGCTTTTGTCGCTTTGGCGGCACGGCTGAAGAGGGGAGCGGCGACGATAGCCGTCGGGAAGCACTACGGGCTGATCATCCTGCCACTCCGAAGTCAAAATACTCTCTTCACCTGCCATCTGGCGAACCCGATCGATCAGGCTTTGTTCTTTTTTCTGTTCTGTTTCGACCATGATGGATGCCTCCCTACAGGCTGAGCGATTCCGGATGTTCGGTACTGCCGTCCATCCGGTCGGCAAGATAGAGATAGTGTCGGGCGACGCCATCCCGCGGTGTTTCGTGGGCGAGCTCCAGGAAAATGCGCTTGGCCTGAGAAGCATCGCCGCTGTAGAAGGCCATAACGGCCTGAGAGAAACGCTTGAGTGTGGTTTCCTTTTCCTTGCGCATCTCATAGGGATCGCCGTCAAAGACCTCATAGACACGCAGCGTGCCTTCCCGTGTTTTCTTTTTGCCGATAAAGCGGCTTCCGTACTGTTTCAGACCCGGAGCAATGGCTTCCGTGCATAAAATGCCTGACTCCAGCTGTCCGCAGAGGGCAAGCAGCTCGCGCGTCGTGGAAAAGCAGGAGGAGCTGGCTGTCGGCTGCATCTGGGAACTGTCGCCGACGATGCCGAACAGCACGTTGCCCACATCCAGCGCAATGCGGAAGGTGACAGTGGGGAGACCCTCTCTCAGGCGGGACTCATTGAACGCAAGAACCTCTTGCTGAAGGGAAACGGCCAGACTGACAGCCCGCGCGGGATCGTTCTCCATGACTACGTCGTAGCCGTCGTAGCCGAAATTAAACACTGTGCCGCCCTGGCGTGTCGCGATGGGGGCGGTACGCTCAATGACCGCGTTGACGCTGTCAAAGAGCAACCGGCTGTTTGCCGAAACGGAGTATACGGATTCCGGGAAAGCGAACCATACCATCAGGAGAGCCATTTCCTGACTGGAATAGGTGCTTTTGTCCACCTCCAGAATCGAGTTCCGTCCCAGCAGGGAGAGAACGCGTTCCGGAACAAAGCGGTGATAGGACTCCACCAGCCTGTTCCTGTTGCGCTCCTCCATCTCCCGGTCGGCAGCCATACTGTTCAGGGAACTGGCGATTCCTTCCAGCTCATCCGCGGTTCCTATGTTCAGCCGTTTCCAGGGTTCCTGACGGCTGTAACGTTCCAAGCCTTTTCCGAGGGTTCTGATTTGCTGGGTGATGAGAAGCAGAATGGCCACCGCAACAAACATCAGGATTGCGATGACACGATCCACATACTTTTCCACCGCCTCGGTCGGTACGCCGGTATCGGTTTTCAGGACGAAGGTGACCGTGACATCGCCCCGTCCGAAAGCTGTGGCATATTGCGTATGCGTGAATTGCCGCGCGTTGTCCTGTGACTGGCGCGCTCGGTCAGCCAGCTCAGAGGAAAAGCCCGGAATCAATTCCGCCGGTTCACCCTTCCAAGTGAAGTAGTCTTGCTTTTCTTCCGACCAGATGGCAACGATTTGATCCGCGGCATGGACGCTGGGAAAATGCAGATCCTCAAGAGCGTTCACGTTGCTCGCATAGAGAACCCATCCCGTCTCGTTAGCATAGTTTTGCGGATTTTCTCCACTTTCGATCACACTTCGGATCATGATTTCCAACCGATCCGCCCGGGCGGAAACCGCGTCCGGCAACATGACGTCATAGTGCAGGTAAACAGCCAGACTCATCGCGACGGACAGGAAAACAAAGGACCAGTATACTGCCATTGAAACATTGCCGCGAAAGACAACGAAGAAGAGATAGCCCATGGCAAGGGCAAACAGCAGGGAACCCAGAACCAACAGGCTGAGCATGAACACACGGTGCAGCAGGCTGGGATTAAGCGCTCCGGACAGTGACGAAACTCCGCCCGGCTGAAACCTCGTAAGCTTCCAGCCGCTTTCCAGCATCAGCACATCGCCGGAAGGAGTCAACTGGATACTCGTCAGCGCGAGGTTGTTTTTGCTGCGCTTTACCTGCAAAATATCCTGAACGCGACGTGCGCTCAGATCGGTGTAGGACACCACGCCCGTAGCGCTGTCAAAATAGTACAGCTCGCTGCCGGAGACAGCCATCTGGGTAATGCGGCTGTCGGGATTACTCGTCTGCAGCGGAGTGCCTTCCACAATCAGTCCCTCCGCGCCGGCAAAAGCCAATTCCCCGTTGGGAAGAATAATCGCCTGACAGAGAATATCTGCTTCCTTATCGGCAACGATATCGCCCGATACAACCCGGTCGATTTTCTGCTTTCCCAACTCCCGAAGGCCGCCTTCTGTCGCGGAACAGGCATAGCCTGTAATTGTGCCGGATCTGATTCCCTGAAGCACATAGGAATCAAGGTCTACGGCGTACTTGAACCAGGATTCTATCAGTGTGAACCGAATCTCGTCCTGCTGTCGGGAAAAGGAGCCGATTCTGCAGAAGTTACGTCGGGCGGTCCAATCGCTCTTCGTAGTGTCGATCTCCCGGTGCAACAGCCGCTCCGCGGTTTGCCCTTCGCTCGTACGGTAAACATTCAAAGACGAGCTGTTCTCCTCATAGATGACCAGAAACGCCGTTTTGTTGCCTACGGGATACAACGCGGCGAGATATCCTGCTTCCGCCTCCTCCGGCAGAATCGGTACCCAGTCGTGGATGTTTTCTCCGTTCGCGTCAAAAAAACGCAGGCCGATCTGATTGGGTGAATCCCAATAGGCAGCGCACATGGAGCCATTCGTGCCCGCCGCAATCTGGATATACTCCCGCTCGCCGTATCCCTGGCGCAGCTCATAAAACCACTGGGCGACATCGTCCCAGAAGAAAATACAGCTGATGCTGATGCCCAGGAGAATAAACGAGAGAAAAAACACGATCTGTTTCAGTTTTCCCATCCTGTTACCTCCGATTGAACAGTCTCTTGATCCGCAGCCACGCAACGGCAAGCCACTTCCCGATCATGGACTTTTCTTCCCATTCCTCGTATTCCGCGCGTATTCCATCCTGCGCACTGCGCCATGCGGCATAGAGCTTGACGACAGTCGGAAAATCACATCTGTCCAACTGTTCGATGAAGTCCAGCTCCGCGCCGAGACAGGACTGGCGGCGACGCAGAATTTTTTTCAGTTGGTCACAGGCCAGAAGAGTCAGTTCCCGTGCGTTCATTTCCTCCAGAGGGGGGATCAAATACCGAAACCTGACCTTCACATCCCTGCAGTTGAAAAACAGGTTTTCTGTAAGCATGGCAGCGCAGCTCAGCTCAGGCGGCAGATTGTACAGGGTCAGCGCGGCGTGAAGCAGCGCCTCGGCATAAGCCAACCGATCCTGCCAACTCCAATTGTCGCCCTCATAAAACAGCTGGTCGATATTGACGCCCTGTTTTTCCTCGAATACCGCGGCCAACGTCTGCCCATCCAGAAAAAGTCTGCGCAGGGCAGGGCAGTCCTCCTGTTTCATGGAGGCGTATATTTTTCCGTAGCGGTGAAAGAATTCTCCTTCATAGAGGTTGATCAGGTATACCGGGGTCTCCCGATCCTGAATATCCACTGCCTCCACGCAGGCA
>JAFSLL010000292.1 GCA_017448455.1 Oscillospiraceae bacterium
ATCTGCTCCTTGGCAAGCTCCAGGAGGTATTGGTTGACGCCAGCTAAGATTAGATCGACATTTCTGCCGGTCAACGGTACATTGGTTTCCAGCGCCTTTTTATAGGTATCTGTGTTGATATGGGGTTCCTTCAGGAACACAAGAGAAACACCGCGCCGGTATAGTTCCTCATAGGCGGCGAATCCATCCGCTGCGCTGCCGCTCATGCGAGAAACACTGTCAAAGATAATCGTATCACCGGCTTGCGCCTTCTTCATCAGCTTCTGCCATTCCTTCCGCTGAATCTGCGTCCTGGTGTAGACCTCCTGCACAATCACAGCCTCCGGGTATGCCGCTTTAATGTTTCTGATCTGCCGCTCGATGCTCTGCTTAGGTCTGGAGATTCTACAATACCCATACTGCATACGCTACCCTCCGAGAGTATCAGAATAAACCTTCGGTTATTTAGATATTTTTATTATACCCAAGAGAAGACAAAAATGCAAGAAGTTTAATACAGATGGTGAATAGGGTTATTTTGATACTACACGAGATAAATATATACTGTAAATAAGTTATATAACTTATTTACAGTATATATCTTTTTACTGCCAAGGTTCGTCGTGCGTATAGATAGCATTCGGCAACGCTGTGAGCTGTACATCAAACTTTAGACTCGGTTCCACTCGCTTGCTGGCGTTGTGGATTCTCATGGTGATGGACCAGCCCTCGTCACAAACGATTTCTACGGTGTTATCGCTGTCTGGCTTGAGTCCAATGTGATAGAACCTTGCTGGAGGTTTTATCCGTGCCACGTCCACAAGAGGCTTTATCCTACCGGCCGGCTTATTGAGGGTTCCGTTTATATTGATTGCCTCGACCCGGGTGTATTGCTTGCTTGTGTTGGATATGACCTTGTAAAAATCGTAGCGTCCGATCAGATACTCAATCAGCTTTGTCGGAACATCATCATGCTCTGCTGCAAGCCGCTGAAGCTCGTCCATAAAAGCCGTAAGGACAGGAAGGTAGTAATCCTCTGCCTTGTTTGGCACATTCTCCCATAGCGCCGTCAAACCTTCAGCACGACCAGCACTCCGCAACCGTTCCAAGCGAGAGAAGATGGGGCGCACCGCCCGGAAATACTCCGCTGAGCACGGATATCCAAACCACTCCGCTCCGAAATCTATAGACCCGGACAGCCGAGAGTGTTTTACTGCGTGATGATTATGCTTGCAGCTAAGTCCAATCTGCCACTGATTTTGGCGACGAATACAAATCACGTCACGGACATCACCTGCCATGCCTTGAGCGTCAGTCTGTATTGCCAGGATCAGCGGCACGTTGGTCTGAGCATGGAGCTGCGGCTCAAGCCGCGTTATGACCCTGGTGGCCGCGTCCGCAGCAGCGTCAAGCTCTGCCTGCTCGGCTTCGCTCATTCCTTCATAATGCGTTTTTGCTGTTCTGAGCTGCGGGCTGTCCTCAATAACGACCTCTTCGCCTTCAGCTTGGTTCTGGAAGGTGTTGTATATCGCTTTTAAGCTGGCGTACTCAAAGGCTTTTCCGTTATTCGTCTGATTTCCCGGCAACTCCGTTCACCTCTGCTCTGTAAATATGGGCGGATCAATTTTGCTATCGTTTCAGCAAGATGTACGGGAACAGCATTCCCTATCTGCTTATAGATGCTGGTCAAATCTCCAAAGAACTCCATATCTGGAGGGAACGTCTGTATGGCTGCCGCTTCGCGCCAAGATAGACGTCTGGTTTCACCATCGTCCCCGAAGCGCCAGTTGTCCGTATCAATCTTCACCATATCTGGAGATCCTGGCCACAGCGTTACCTGCTTCGCCATTGCAGGAATCGTGTAACTGACCTCATCCCATCCGCGTTTTCTGTTTCTGCTCATATAGCGCGATGAATACGGCGCTCGGCAAACCTCTTCATCCCTTGCCGGAGGAAGTCCAGCAAGAACATCTCTCATCGTTCGATGTTCTCCATTCGTTTCAGGGATAGAGAAATCTTTAACCTTCATGTCATGCCGGAAGCCGACTATTATAACTCGCTCCCGATCCTGCGGTACACCAAAGTCTTTTGCGTTTATCAGCTTGTAATACACGGTATACCCGCATTCCGAAAAGTCCTCTATGATGGCATCAATGATAGCACCATTCCCCATGGTCAGAAGACCTTTGACATTTTCCCCAACGAAGACTTTTGGCTGGTTCTGCTTTAGTAACCGCACATAATGCTTATAAAGCACATTTCGACTGTCATCTATCTTTCTCGGTCCTGACAGCGAAAACCCCTGGCACGGAAACCCGCCGAGAATAACGTCCGTTTTAGGGATAGAGGCATAGTCCACCTTTGAAATGTCTCCGCAGACTACTTCAGCGTGGGACCATGCTCGGTGTGTTTTACAAGCATCTTCCTCAAAATCATTGGCCCAGACGGTCTTAAAGCCTGCTCGATCGAAGCCCATGTCAAGCCCGCCGGCACCGCAGAAAAGAGAAGAAACTGTAAATTCTCCCACCATTTCACGCTCCTTATTCAATTTAGTAGGGGGCTTTGTTCGACATCCGCCATGGGGACAGCGTATCTATATAACCCCTAATTTTATATTTTCTTCGTTTTTTGAGAAAATGTCAAGCGA
>JAFSLL010000293.1 GCA_017448455.1 Oscillospiraceae bacterium
ATAGTTCAGAACACCTTCCTGAAAATGTGGCAGAAGCATATCTCTTTCCAAAGCCGGAATTCACTCTCTGCATACCTCTATAATTCCGTACGAAACGGCAGTATATCCCATCTGCGCCACAGCAAGGTGGATCGCCGCCGCATTCAATCAATTATGGCGGAATTCTCCGATATGGGTGCTGACACTCTTAATGAGCCGCTCCTTCAACGGGAAGAGATATTCCGCCATCTCCTGAATGCCATTGACAAGCTTCCTGACAGACAGCGTGAGATATTCCTCCTTTCGGTCGAAGGCAAAAGCGCCAATGAAATATCGGAAGAACTCCATATCAAGCCGGAATCGGTCAGAAAACAGCGCCAGAGGGGCTTTGCCCGTCTGAGGGAACTTCTCCGCCCCGAAGACTTCCTGCTGCTGGTATTGCTCGTTATCAAATAGTTTATCATTCTTTTCTGTCCCCCTTTTTATCTTTTTTGCGTCTTAAGACGTGAAAAGGAATAATAATGGAAGAACTGTTCAATAAACTGAAAGAACTGATGCTGCTCGGCGATATCGGCGGCGACGAGCTTGTCAGCAGATATCGGACTTTTGCAGCGACTGATGAGGAAAAAGCCCTTGAAGGGCTGAAACGGCGGATTGCAGATGACGAGAAAAAGCCATTGCCGTTCAGGGGCGGAAAGCTGGTCCGTTATGCGGCCGCCTCGGCGGCAGTATTGTTGTTGCTGTCGTCCCTTCTGATCCTTTTCCGCAAGCCAGGCAGCGAGAAGCCTTCGCTTTCTCAGGATGCGAAGATGGCGATGGAGCAGAGCGGCCGTAGCGGAAAGCAGGAAGCGGGCTTGAAAGTCCTGACAGAAGAGGCCGTCGCCGAGGCTGTCAAAACAAATGCAGCGAAAGCTGAGGATTTTGCATCGGCCCGCTGCATCGAGACTGAAAAGACAAAAGAGTATTGGGTGACCCTCGATGACGGATCTGTAATCCATCTGAACAACGACACCTATCTTATTTATCCCGAGAGGACCGGAAGCAAAACCAGGGAAGTAATCCTCGATGGAGAAGCCTATTTTGTGATAGCCAAGAATCCGGGCCGGCCGTTTGTCGTGCACACCAGACAGGGCTTTATCACAGTTTACGGCACTGAATTCAACGTTTCGACCCGCGAGCCCGGAGACGTGGCGGAGGTCGTCCTGGTTGAAGGGAGTTTGAGCGTTACTCCCAATTGCGGAGATGAGCGCCGCATTGAACCGGGGCAGATGGCTACCATCGGAGAGGGCATCACGGTCGAGTCGGTAGATGTCGAGCGCTATGTGGCCTGGAATACCGGCCGCTTTTCATTCAAGGACTGGCCGCTCGGGAAGGTCCTGGATATTATCTGCCGCTGGTATGGTGTAAATGTCATTTATGACGACGAATCACTGTCCCAGCCCCATATCTCGGGTAATTTCGACCGTTATGAGGACCTTTCCACCACTATCGAATCGCTGTCAACCGTTACGGGATTGCACTTCGATTTAATGGAAGATACTCTCCGCATCAGCAGACCTTAACATATCTTAATATATAACCATATGAAAAACAATAGTTTCAACAAGGCGGTCCTCTCCGTTGTCCTGATCCTGCTGACGGTTATAACAGCGGTTGCATCGCCTGATCTCGACACGAAGATTTCGGTCGGATTCCGTTCCGCTCCCGTTGAGGCCGTGCTGGCTTCGATACAGGAACAGACAGGACTGAACTTCGTCTATTCTTCTGATTTGGCCAGGAAATGGCCAAATGTTACAATCCAGGCCCGAAAGCACTCTGCCGAAGAGGTTATAGGCGATCTGGTCAGCCTGATCGAGTGCCAGTACACTGTAAAGGGCAATATCGTCAGCATCAGTCCCCAGCAGCTCAGCGGCCGCACACGCAATATCAAAGGTTATGTGCGCGATGAAAACGGCGATCCTTTGCCGGGCGCTCCGGTAAGCATCGGTGAGGCGAGGGTTCTTGCCATTACCGACAACAACGGTTTCTATTCTTTCCCGATTCCGGTGGAAAATACGACCCTGAAGATCACCTACCTCGGTATGAACGATTCATATCTGGTTCTGGAACCCGGAGAGAAGGATATCGTCAGGAATATTGAAATGCAGTCCAATCTTGTCCTCGACGAGGTGATGGTGGTTGCTTACGGTACGGCCAGTAAATCATCGTTTACGGGCTCCGCAGGCAAGGTTGACGGAGAAAAGATAGAACTTGTCCCTTCTGCCAATCCTCTGAATACGCTTAACGGAACGACTCCGGGCCTGCGTCTTACCGCTGCGAACGGACAACCGGGAACCGACGCTACCATAACGGTCCGCGGTATCGGCTCCATCAACGGAAACAACGATCCTCTGATAGTCCTCGACGGAATGATATATTCCGGCAATCTCGCGACGATACCGTCCACCGATATCGAGCAGATTACGGTCTTGAAAGATGCGGCTTCGACCGCGCTGTACGGTTCCCGTGCCGCTAACGGAGTAATAATGATTACGACAAAACAGGGCCGTGACGAGGTTCCCAAGATCAATGTCAAGGTCGCCCACGGCTTTGTGACCCGCGAGCAGAAAGACTATCAGGTGATGG
>JAFSLL010000294.1 GCA_017448455.1 Oscillospiraceae bacterium
AGGAGAGACTTGGATTGATAAAAGATTGAACCTATGTCGGCAGCAATCAGGCAGGAATAATCGGCGCGGTTATTGCAACGGCGGCAGTTGTGCTTCCGTCTTTTGTCATTATTCTGCTTGTAACGGCATTGCTGACAAAGGCAATAAACTTTTCTAATGGAAAAGCAGGAGAACAGGCAATGGATAATTCTTTGTGGATTGTCGCTATTCTGGTTATCTTTTTATGTATCAGGAAAAAGCGACGAACAGCGGCAGCTGTATGGCATATACAAAATCGAAGAAAGAAAAATAAGGAGATATTGGTTATGAAAGAACTCGTAAAGCAATTTATCGGTAAAGAGTGCATTATTCATACGATTGACAGTAGGTTTAATCGAATAACCCGCAGCTGTGTGGATACAGTTGCGGGTTATTTCAACATGCTACTTATCTTTCGTAATCTCTGTGCTTCGGCTTTTTCTGCTGTGACTGATCTCGCTCATTCTGCTTCCTTTCCCATAGAATCTTCTTGACCCGTTGTTCCTCGGAGTAGATATCGAGCTTTCCGTCAACGGTCTGCTTTGCACTCGTCACACCCCAGAAATCATTGCCCTTTGAAGCGGTTCGAATACGGCTTTCAGCAATTTCTTCACATTCATTTCGGAGGGCTTCTCTTGCAAAGAAAAGCTCTATCGGATCAAGGCTTTCGGTCTGGTTTTTCAGCTCATTGTATTCCGCAAAAGCCTTTTCAACCTCTGCAGTATATTTTTCTTCCTGCACGGATAACCGCTTCACGGCCTGTTCCGTGTCCGCTACCTCTTTCTTGAAGTGACCGATCTCGGAATCGTCCTTGCAGCTCAGGCTTTCGAGCAAACGCGCTTTCTCGGAACGCAGTTCTTCAATTTCTTCCGTAAGCGCGGCGATCCGCTGCGTAAGTTCCCTGTGCCGCAATATCTTGAGCGCCGGTGTAGCCTTCTTCTCAGCCGAAAGCGCGTTCTTTTCCTTCGTGCGCTCCTTTAGCTGCTTTACCGTATCGGTGTAATCTGCATAGATCTCCTTTGCAGATTTCAGCCAGTCGGAAAATTTTCTCTTTCCGGTACGCGCTCGGTTGATGCTGTATTGGAAGATGATCATATTCGCCCGCAGTTCTTCCAGCGCCCGTGCCATAGCCGGAACCGTGTTTTTCACTGCCTGCATGAGTTTTCTGACAGCTGCTTTCAGTTCCCGCAGCAGCACATTGTCCGCTTTGATCTGCCGGTTCAGCTCACAGCGGTCAGAGACAAAGCCTTTCCGCTCCATAGCTCTGGCTTCCACGCCCTCATGCACAGTAGGCTGTTCGTCAAGTCCTCGCTCGGCATGACTTCTGTGGTCGATGCGTTCTTCAATTCCACTGCGCTCCAAAACGCGGTTGACGGTATCTGCCCACGCAGAGCGCCAGAGGACAAGCTGTTCGTCGCTGTTCCAACGTTCCGTGATGGGATTCTGCCTGCCAAATTTTGTGCTTTTCGGATGTTTGTCTGCCCGTTCCAAACCTCGCACCTCCGCTTCAGAGGGCGGCAGGTATTCCTTTTTCTTTTTATCCACATAGTAGAGATACTGCTTTTCCCAGCCGTCCGCCTGTGCCGCTTTGAACCCAGAAGCCGTAAAGCCCCGTTCTTCACCGTCCCGGACACAGAGATATTCCTTCTCTGTCTTGTACTGCCATTGGCCGTGTTCGTCCAAAGGGCGCACCGTCAGCAGAATATGGGCATGGGGATTGTGCCCGTCCGTATCATGGATCGCGCAGTCGGCACACATCCCGTCTGAAACAAACTGCTCCCGGATAAACTCAGAGACAAGGGTTTGCCATTCGTCTTTCCCAAGCTCTATGGGCAGGGCCACGACAAACTCACGGGCAAGGCGGCTGTCTTTCGTCTTTTCCGTTTCCTCCACGGCGTTCCATAAAATGGCACGATCTTGCCATTCCGTTGGGGCGTACTCCGGCAGAAATACCTGCTGCCACACAAGCCCCTGCTTACGGGTGTAGTCATGCTGTATACCGTCATAATCGTTATAGATGGCAGAACAGCTCATATATGCCGCCGCAGCGCAGGCACTTCGACCGTTACCACGGCTTACAACTTTTGCTTCCAAATGATAAATTGCCATAGTTCGTCACATCCTTTTCACGTTCAAAGGGTGTGAGTTCAGCTCATACCCTTTATGCAATTCTTTACAAAGGGCTGAACGAATTGTTCGTACCTTTGCGTACCCTTGTTTTTGTTTCTTTTCCGAAAAAGAAAATGGACGGACAGCAAGCTCCGTCCATAACTGCGAGAAAGCTGCCGGTGGCAGGTTTACGCAGGGTGCCGAAGTGGGGTGGGCCATTTTGACCCACCCCACTTTGAGCACCGCAGGCAATGACAGCAGCACCCGAAGGTGATGTGGCATTGTCTGGAGGCTCCCGCAGGAGCCGCATCCGCCTCGCAGAGCGCACGGCCCGACGAAGGAGGGATACCACCGCCTGCTTCGCAGGTGGTGAGTAAGTGCGCCCTTCGGGATAAAAAAAGAAGGACGCTCAGGTTTCCCCAAGCGCCCCGTCACAATCATCGTAATGCCCATAATAAAAAGTCCTCCAGTTTTTCAAGCTCCATCGTCGCCGCAGCGGGATAGACCTTCTCCAAAATAGCGCCCTCCTGGATCAGCCGTCGCGTCCGGGCCTTCCGCTCCTTCACCCGGTCTCTGGCCTGCGCTTCCTCCATACGGTGCTTTGCCTGTAATAGTTTCTTCTCGTTCTCTGTCATTTTCGTTATTCCTTTCTGTCAAAATCTCAGTCATTAGCAGTAAAAACATAAAAAAGCACAGCCACTGCCACGATCCCGGCACGGTTCCGGGGAAAGTAACAGCGGCTGCGCGTGACTGTGGTATCAGTTCTGAAAAAAGAAGCAGTAAAACCGCTCCTGATTGGCAGGATCACAGACTGTTGATGAAATCCATGGCGGTATCCAGATCCTCGTCCGTCATGACCGGCTCAGATGGAGGGGCTGCGGTCTGAACGCTTTGCAGCAGGGCGGCAAGGCCCGCAAGACCGGTATCCGAAGACCGCAGGCCCTCCCGTATCGTGTCCAGGACCTTCTCAAGAAAAACGTCCTCCTTCTCTCTGGTTTCCAGATAGGGATCGGCGGCAAGGCGCTCCTGCCGGGAGAAATGATCGTTGACTGCCGCCACGACGGCGCGGCTGTAGGATTTGTATTTCTTCCGGTCCAGACGCTGCAGGTATTCCCATGCTCTGCGGTCCTCCGGTCGGTTCAGGTTCAGCCGGATATTGGTGTTGATGATCGTCCGCTCCATCATACGCCTCCCGTCCGGCCAAGGCTCCCGGAAGCCAGCAGCTCATAGCCCTTTGCGGTTGCGCAGATATCGTCGTTGATGGTGACACGGGCAGGATCGTATTCGGCGAAGTTCTTGATAAGGCAGCTCCCGCCGCCTACCACATAGAGCTTCATCAGCTCCGGGTTGTACTCGTGCTCCCGCAGGCGGCGCATGATCCCGGCCACATACTCCGCTGCGGATTCCCGGATGGCGTCAAGGTACTGCTGTCCGATGTCCGCTTCCCCGAAGCGAAGAACGGTCTCAATCACGGTATCGTCCACGGCCACGCCGAAACGCTGCATCAGCTTTTCCCGCACGGCGATCATACACTGCTGGGTGCCGAGCTTCTCTGTAAAGCACCGGCTGGCGACGGGCTTTCCATTGTTGATATACATGACGTTCATAGTCCCGTTTCCGATGTCGCAGAGCATGTTGACTCCCTTGAACTCCCGCAGGCGGTCTGCCACAGCGGAGAAGCCCTGCGGGAAGACCGCAGCCCCTGCGAAGGTCACGCGGTAGCTCTTTCCCCGAAAGGAGAAGGATGCCTCTTTATTCTGAAGCAAATAGGCCTTGAAACTGTCCTTCTGTTCGCTGACCCAGGTGAGGGGCAGGCCGACGGCAAGAAACACTTCGGCGTTGATCAGGCCCCGGATGTTCAGTTCCCGTGCAATGGCTGCCAGTGTCAGGATATAATAATCCTGGTCGTTCATCTTATCGGCGGTGAATTCCTTGTGCTCATCCCCGATGATATAATACCGCCCCTCATAAGCCAGCATATCGCTCTTGAAGGTGGGTTCCTTGTCGTAGACGGTCACGCCGGTCTTGAAACAGGTGTGGGCCGTCTTGATGTTCCCGTATCCGTGGTCGATGCCGATGATCACGGGCTTGTTGTTCATAGTATAATTCATAGTTTTCCTCCATATTCTGCCGCTGTGCGGCTGTGTGACGGCATAAGAAAAGGCTCGTGAAACTTCCTTCTGGAAATCTCACGAGCCCTGGTTTTTTCTTATGCGCTTTTTTCTTCTGCCGCGTCCTGCGCGGCGCTTATCTCTTCATTTCTTTCTGTGGGTAATGGTACGGTCTGGCCTTTCTCCGCAGCCCGCTTTGCCGCTTTCTTCGCGCCTTGTCTCTTGATCTGCGCTTGATACCGGCAATCTTCACAGCAGTATTTGACGTCACTTCTTGTTGTCGTGAAAGTCTTGCCACAGTTCTCGCAGACACATTCCCGGCTCCGTTCTTTTGCTGCCTGCTGACGGTAGTATTTCTGCTGACAGGACGGGCTGCAATACATGGCATTGGAACGCTTTGCGTCAAACTCTTTTCCGCAGCATTTGCAGGTGCATTTGTAGGGCTGTCCGACGGTATGCTCACCTGCCTTAATCTGCTGATACCGTTCCCGGCTTTTGATGCGGTGACGTTTGAGCTGTTCCTGTTTCTTTTCTTCCTCGGGTGAAAGCTCCGGGGCGGGAAGCTCAAACTGTCCGATAAAGCTCAGGTAGATATCTACCTGCTGCACACGGTCGCCGTCCACCTTCTCCGGCGCGTGGACAATGATCTTTTCAATGAATTCATTGATCATCGGCGTTGTCAGCTCGGAGAAATCCGTGTACTTTTTCGTCAGCTCCAAAAACTGCTCGGCGCGGGCCGTATCCTCCTCAAAGGAAGCGATCCTGGCCTCTGCATCCGATACCGAAGCATCCAGCTCCTTCTGCTCCGCCTCGTAGTCCGCCAGCAGACTGTCAAAGCGCTCGGCACTGATCCTGCCAACAGCAAAGGATTCGTAGAGCTTTTTGATGATCCCGTCCAGCTCATCCCGGCGTTTTCGGTCCTTATTCAGCTTGCGCTTTGCTTCCTTGGCGGCGTCCTGCTGCCGGATCTGTGAAGCGGCTCGCACCTTTTCCAGAAACTCGTCCTCGTTTGCGATGGCATAGGTGCTGGCTGTGTGGATGGTATCCAGAATCAGCTCCCGCAGGGCCTTCGTGTTGATATAATGCCCGGTGCAGGCTTTATACCGCTTCTGCCGGGAAAGAGTATAGGTGGAGCAGTCGAAGAAGTCTGACGGAAATACGCCCTTCTCCGGATTCCCCCTGTGCCGGTGGTTATACATCTTTTCACCACAGTCGGCGCAGTATACAAGCCCGGTCAGGGGATTCGCCACACCGAAGGTATCAATGCGCTTCGGCGTCTTCCTCAGCTTCTGCGCCAGCTCCCAGGTTTCCCGGTCCACAATGGCCTCATGAGTGTCCTCGAAGATCAGCCAGTCCTCCTTTGGATTGGGGATGCTGGTCTTGTCCTTATAGGATTCCTTATGGGACCGGAAGTTGACGGTATCGCCCATATACTCCGGCTTAGCCAGGATGTTTCCGACAATATAGCCGCTCCAGTTATACGGACTCGGAAAATCCTCTTTGTTTTTCCACATCCCGATGCCGCGTCTGGCAAAGTAGACGGCGGGTGCTTCCACCTTATCATCGAACAGCATACGGGCGATCTCATACGGCCCATAGCCCTCAATGGTCAACCGGAAGATCCTGCGGACGACCGCCGCCGCTTCCTCGTCGATGATCCATTTGTGCTTGTCGTTCGGATCTTTCCTGTACCCGTAGATGGCGCTGTTGGTGGTGCGCTTGCCGGATTCGCCCTTCACGCGGATGGCCGTTTTCTGTTTGCGGCTCAGATCACGCAAATACCACTCGTTCATGATGTTCAGGAACGGGATGAATTCATTGCTGGTCTGATCATTGGAATCTACGTTGTTGGCGATGGCGATGAAGTGTACCCCGTGCTGACGGAACATGACCTCCGTGTAGAAGCCAGTCTGCAGGTAGTCGCGGCCGATCCGGCTCATGTCCTTACACAGGACGTGGGCTACCCTGCCTGCTTCGATGTCTTTGATCAACTGCTTCCAGGCGGGGCGCTCGAAATTGCCGCCGCTCCAGCCGTCGTCCGTGTAGTGGACGATATTGTCCCAGCCCTGAGCTGCTGCATATGCTTCGAGGTACTTTTTTTGATTGATGATGGAGTTGCTATCCCCGGTCAGGTCATCGTCACGGGATAGTCTTTCAT
>JAFSLL010000295.1 GCA_017448455.1 Oscillospiraceae bacterium
CCCCCCCCCCCCGCCCCTCTCTCAGGAGTATATGACGCATTCAGAAGAGACTGACAAATGGATGATGAAAGTTCGTCAAGCTTCTTTTTTCTTTCCCATTGCGGCGATCACCCAGAAGACCACCAGCAGGACAACCGCAACGACGTACCAGATCGCCTGATTGCTGCCGAAGAAGTCGATCATCTGACCGGCCAGCACGAAGGCCATGACAATGGGAACCACAAACTTCACGCAGATCTTGTAGAAGGACTTGAAGCCTTCGGAAGGATCGCCGTGGGCAACTTCATCCAGCACCAGATCCGGGCTCTGCTCCCAGCCGATCATCAGGGCCATCAGCATGGCGCCGAGAGGCATGGCGATACCTTCAGACCAGCAGTCCATGAAGTCAAGGAAGCAATCCAGGAACACCGGCGGGGCGGAAATGCCCAGCAGGCTGGCAGGGCTGAAGTTGGAGCCCAGACCGTCGGCCGCTACGACAACCGCCTCGATGAGGATGAGCAGAGAAACGATGAGCACGTTGCGCTGACGGGTATCGGTCTCGCCCTTGGCAAGGTCCTTGTCGATCCAGTGAGCGGCAATGGTCTCCATCAGGGAGATGGCGGAGGAAATCGCAGCAATGAGAACGAGCACATAGAAGATGACGCCGAAGAGCGGGCCAAGGGCGCCCATGTTCGTAAACACATCCTGCAGCGTGACAAACAGGAGGTTCGGGCCGCCAAGCTTAATCTGGCCAACCGGGGTTCCCTGGGCAATGCCGTTCGCGACAGCCGCGGGGATAACAGCGATACCGGCCATCAGCGCGATCAGGGTATCGGAGGCAACGATGATTACAGAGTTCCGGACGAGGTTCTCTTCCTTGGACAGATAGGAACCATAAGTAAGGATGGCGCCCATCGCCAGAGACAGGGAGAAAAACATCTGGCCGCCGGCGGTTCCGAGAACGGAAACAAGGCTCGGCTGAGCCTCAATAAAGCCTGCCTTGACCGCGTAGCCGGGGACAAACATGAACTTCAGGCCTTCCACGGCATTGGGAAGGGTCAGGGAACGGACGATGATGATGAGCAGCATCACAAACAGTGCCGGCATACCGATCTTGTTGAACTTCTCAATACCGCCGGAGACGCCGCCCTGCACGATGACCATGCAGATGACGATAAACAGAATCGTGAAGACAACGCAGCCGAGCGGGGTAGTCAGCATCGCGCCGAAGATCTCGCCGCCGGTCATGGCAACCGCTTCATTACCAAAGCTGAGCTTGGTCATGTTCAGCGCGATGTACTGCAGGCAGTAGCCGCCGAGCACGGTGTAGAAGCTCATGATAAAGAACGGCGCGATGGTGGCAAGCCAGCCGATCCAGGAAAACTTCTTGCTTACCTCTTTGTAGGCGTCAATCGGGCTGAGCTTGGTCTTACGGCCAACTGCCAGCTCGGAGACCATGATGATCATACCGACAAAGATCGCCAGCAGCAGGTAAACAATCAGGAAAACAAAGCCGCCGCACTTGCCCATCTTATAGGGGAAGCCCCAGATGTTGCCAAGACCGACAGCCGAACCGATGGCAGCAAGCAGGAAGCCTAAGTTGCTGCCCCAGGAACTACGGTTATTCTCCATATACACTCCTCTTTCCCACCGGAAAAAAATTGAAAAGTCCTACAAGTCTGATCGATGTTCCGGGTGTCACGATCACCGATGCGTCAGCAGTGAAAGGAGGCCGGTCCCATTCTCTGGAAACTGTACGAACTTTTCGTCCGGTGAATTTATGAACAAATTATAACATCACTCTTGCTTTTTTTGAAACTCTACATTATTATGTATGTAATTATTTTTTTTCATGGATCTTCTTTATCATAAGAAAGGCAAATATTTCACATGGACAGCAAGAAAGTCAATGCCCTCCTCCTCTCCATTGAGCGGGGAAGCCTGACCTCCGCCGCGAACGAACTCGGATATACCCAGTCCGGGCTGACACATATGATGAATGCGCTGGAGGATGAACTCGGCCTGAATCTCCTTGTGCGCAGCAAGAACGGTGTACGCCTCTCCCCTGCAGGCCAGGCGCTTCTGCCGAAAATGCGCGCGCTGATCGACGCCGCAGAGGATCTGGAGCTGGAAGCCGAGCGCCTGCGTCAGCGCAGCTATACCACACTTCGCCTCGGCGCGTACTCCAGTGTGGCCAGCCGCTGGCTTCCCGCCATTCTCTCCGCCTTTCGCAGAGTGGATCCGAACACGGAGGTTCAGATCGATGTCGGCGGTATCCCGGACATTTATGAGAAGCTGAAGTCCGACCAGCTGGACTGCGCGATCGTCAGCTTTCAGGAATCACTTTGTCAGGGACTGAGTTACATCCACCTTGGGGAGGATCCGCTGGTCGCTATCCTGCCGGAAACGGACGACCATGAAGGACGTTTTCCCATAGCAGACTTTGTCAACCTGGATTTTCTCATGCCTTCTGATGGATTTGACATGGATATTCTGCCCCTCTTCAGCCATATTCACGGAAAGGGGCAACCACGAATCCGCTATACCAATCTCTCTGACAGCGCCATAGTCTCCATGGTGGAGCACAACCTCGGCGTCAGCCTGCTGTCGGAACTGATCATGCAGGATATTCACAACGCGGTCCGTGTCCTTCCGCTGGATCCCCCCGCCTCCCGCCGTCTCGGCATTGCTACGGGCGAGCGGCAGCAGAATGACAAGGTTATCCGCCGCTTCATCCGCTGCGCCCAGGCTGTCGTCAGCATGATGTACAGCGGCGAGACAGGCAGCGCGGTCTGAACGGGGAGGATATTGCCATGCAAGAAGAATCTGTTCAGAGCCTTGTCCGGTTCCTCAGCCGCAGTCCCAGCGCTTTTCATGCCGTCTCCGCCCTGAAGGAGGAGCTTGAGGCTGCCGGATTCAAACAGCTGAAGGAATCCGGCCCCTGGCAGCTCGAACCAGGCGGAAAGTATTATGTTATCAGAAACGGCTCCTCCATTCTTTCCTTCATGCTCCCGGAAAGCCGCTTCTCCGGTTTCCATATTATCGCCTCTCACAGCGACTCCCCATCCTACAAAATCAAACCGGGTCCCGCTCTGGTCTCTGACGGGAGGCTTATCCGCCTGAATGTGGAAAAATACGGTTCCTCCATCGATTCCAGCTGGTTTGACCGCCCGCTCTCGATTGCCGGCAGAATCGTAATTGAAGAAGAATCCGGGCTCCGGGAAATACTGGTGAACCCGGACCGGGATCTGCTGATGATTCCCTCTCTCGCCACCCACCTGCGGAGAGGAGAACCTGCCGGGAAGACAATCGAGATTCAGAATGAGATGCTCCCCATTCTCGGAAGCGGTTCGGATCCGCAGCTTCTGATCAAAATTCTTGCTCAGGAAGCGGCCGTCCGTCCGGACCAGATTATCAGCTGGGATCTGTATCTCTGCTGCCGGGAGACACCGAGGATCTGGGGCGCGAATCGGGAGTTTATCGCCGCTCCGCGGCTGGATGACCTGCAGTGCTGTTATGCCTCTTTTCAGGGCTTCCTGAACAGCTGCCCGCAGGACAGCGTTCCCGTCCACTGTGTTTTTGACAATGAAGAGGTCGGCAGCAAAACCCGTCAGGGAGCTGACTCCTCCTTCCTGCGTACGGTTCTGGAGCGGATCTGTTATGGCAGCGGTCTGGAGCAGGAAGCCTTCCGAATGCTGATTCATGACAGTTTCCTGGTTTCCGCGGACAACGCCCATGCGCTCCATCCCAATTACCCGCGTTATTATGACCCGGAAAACCGCGTCCATCTCAATGGCGGGATCGTTCTCAAGTATCAGGCAGGCCAGCGCTATGCCACCGACGCCGTATCCGCGGCTGTGGTGAAAAAGATATGCCGGGATCAGGGAATCCCCTGTCAGGAATTCACCAATCACTCCGACATTGCCGGCGGCGGAACGCTCGGAAATATCTCCGTTTCCCAGATCCCTCTGCCGACCGCGGATATCGGACTCCCCCAGCTGGCGATGCACTCCTGTTTTGAGACCGCCGGTGTTCACGACACTGAGGCTCTGATCCGCTTCTCGAAAGCTTTCTACAGCAATCCCCTGCCCATCGTCAAACACCTTTCAGAATAAAAAAATCACCTCTTGACTTTGTTCCGTATCTGCATTATAATACACAAGCTTTTAGCGAAACAGAATAGTTTTTGTTTTCGACAGATACGGAGAAGTCGCGTAGTTGGTCGAGCGCGCACGATTGGAAATCGTGTAAGGGTCAAAAGCTCTTCGAGGGTTCGAATCCCTCCTTCTCCGCCATCTTGTCGTGATGAAAAAGATGTCACGGCGAAAAACCCCGAAACTTCAACGGTTTCGGGGTTTTTTCGCGCCCATTTTACAGGTGCAAACAAAAAGATGTCATCCCCCATTTTAGGGATAGTGGGTGGAAGTGAACCGTTTCAGACGCATTTTTAGAGGGATGGATTCTCGTTTTTCTCGGGAATCCAGCCCTCTTTTTTTGTTTTCACTTGTTAAATTACTATGTCTTGCTGCGCTTCAATGCATCTTGCTATTGCCATACCCGCAGTGAAAGATAACAAGTCTGGAACAGACGGCCTTTCCTTTCCTTGTGCCATCTCAGTCCATTGTGCTTTTACTTCTGGGTTGGGATCAGTGATGCCATAGTCTATGCATGCCTCCAATCCGTTACGTACTTCCTCTTCAGTTACACCATGACGATCAGCGATGATCCTAACGATTTCTTCGTAAGACAAACTGGCCAATTGAGCACTCTCCTTTGAACTTATTTAGGTTCTCTGGAACGTATATTACATCAGTACATTTGTCGAAATCCATCGTTGACCGTCGAAAGAAAAGGGGACTGTCTCAAAACGCCGTGTCATTCTGAGCGAAGCGAAGAATCTTTCCCAAAAAGTTCCGGAAACCTATAAATGGAAAGATCCTTCGTCACTTCGTTCCTCAGGATGACAAAACGGTGAAAGTTTTGAGACAGCCCCTACTACATCACTCATCAATGAGAGCATGTATGGCTTTATATATTCTGCGTCTCATCTCTGGTGAGAGGTTCCCAAGCTGTTTGTTCAATTCCGTCACTTCATGATCGCAGCTCATCTCGACTACATCCTGTAAAAGATAATCAGCGGATACATTTAATGCGTTCGCAATGGCAATAAATGTTTCAAGGTTTGGGGTCTTTACAGCCCTTTCAATAATGCCCATATGGGAAGGACCGATCCCGGCCATCGCAGCTAGCTCTTCCTGCGTAATGTTCCGCTCTTTTCTGGCCTCGAAAATTCTTCTTCCAACAGCCTCTATTTTCACTCTAACACCTCCTGCAGCGTGTAAACAGTGTCAATAGAAAGTGTATCGGGAAACGGTCGATCTTGACAGAAGCCAGAGAAACTAAAAGCGTTCTATGGCAACTGTTTGCGCATGAACTGATACTAATTGAATATCAAAAGAAGCGAAAGGATGTGATGATACATATGTCCATATAAGAATCGGAGAAAAAACACGTACAAGGAGGACAAAAATGAATGAATGGGAACGCTTGCGTCGGCAAGCACAGCGCATCAAAGAGAGCTATCCCCCCGGCACTAGGGTGATGGTCCTAAACATGAAAGATCCATGGTCACCAGTTCCCTCCGGAACAAGGGGGACAGTTGATGTGGTCGACGATATAGGGCAGATCCACATGAAATGGGATAGCGGAAGGACCCTTGCGCTTGTCCCAGGTGAGGATAGCTTCCGTAAGCTGACGGATGCAGAGCTTCTGGAAGAGCAGAGTGAAAGTGCCTCTGAGGACATCAGCGGCCCCACAATGGGAATGTAGGTCATGGAAGCAATAACCATGGGGAGCCTGTTTGACGGGATCGGAGGTTTTCCTCTTGCCGCGGTGCGAAATGGAATTGAGCCACTGTGGGCCAGTGAAATAGAAGCATTCCCCATCGAGGTGACAAAGACTCACTTTCCCAATATGGTTCATGTCGGAGACATTACCAAGCTGGACGGATCGTTGCTTCCCCCTGTGGATATCATCTGCGGAGGCAGCCCGTGTCAAGATCTTAGTGTTGCCGGAGCCAGAGCAGGTTTGGCCGGAGAGCGGTCAGGGCTCTTCATGGAACAGATTCGAGTAATTAAGGAGATGAGAGATGCTGATCGAAAACGAGGACGGACAGGTAATGCTGTTCGACCCAGATTTGGATGCTGGGAAAATGTCCCCGGCGCTTTCAGTTCGGCCACCGGGGATGACTTCCACGCGGTCCTCGAAGAGTTCCTTCATGTTGAGGAACCACACCTTCATGTTGTTAGACCTCCGACCGGGCGCTGGGAATATGCTGGGGCCGTGTTGGGAGTACAATCCTGTGTGGCTTGGACCACTTGGGACGCTCAATACTTCGGAGTGCCCCAAAGGCGTCGCAGAATCTTCCTTATCGCAGATTTTAGTGGATTCAGCCCCATCCAGATATTATTTAAGCCAAACAGCTTGCCTCGGAATCCTCCGCCGAGCTGAGGAACGGGGCAAGGAACTGCCGTGGCAATTAGAGCATGCGCTTCGAATACAGGCTGGGCTCGAACCCGCTTGCAGAGCAATTCCCGGGAGAACGAGCACATTTGCCATTAACCAGCGACGTGAGGCCCGTGACCTTAAAGATAAGTCTGTAGCCATGACCTCCTCTTCCGGAACAGAAATGCAAACCTTTATCACGCAAGCACCGGCGGGCTTTCTTCCTGAATCGTCCTCAACAGCCAGAGATATCGGCTATCAAGTGGAGTGCGCTCCTACACTAAAGGCAGGGGGAAAAACAAGTGCCGTAGTGTTGCCTACAATCTGCCTGAATGATCAAGGCGGTCAGGTAATGGACTACAGTGAGGAAGTCTCCGGAACCCTTCGAGCGCAAGAGCATGGTCACCAGCCGCTGGTGTTTGAGAATCATGGAATCGACGCCAGATACACTGGGCCATACGATGTAGCACCAACTATGGCGGCTCGATATGGAACCGGAGGCAACAACACTCCGCTGGTGGCACAAGAAATCCCGTATTGTATAACCGGGAATGCAATTGACCGCAAGCCTGAAAACGGCGGAAACGGCCTTGACATTGATGTGGATATCTCGTTTACCTTACTGTCTCGACAAACTAGAATTCCATAGTCAAGTCCTCTATAAATTCCGAGTTGACAAGATGGAGTATACTACAATTCTTCGGCTTTCGGAAGATGCTTTATAGACGTCCTTCCCGGTAAGTAAAGGTCTTATTAATAATTAACGATTGCTCCTGTTTTGTTAAAATAGCAATCTTTAGCCATAAAAGTACTCTGATTTTAATAGAATCAGGGTACTTTTCTTTTTGACAAAAGTTCCAGTAATATCAAGCTTTAAAGCCGATCTCGGATCTTCCCGGGACCGGCCTTTTTGCGTTTGATCGACTTTGTATTCAGCACAAACGCATTAAGCCTTTCATACCCAGGCACAATGGAAAGGTCGAGCGCAGCCATCGTAAAGACAATGAATACTTCTATGCTCACCACAAGTTCTTTTCCTTTGACGACTTCCAAAAACCGCTTACCGTCTGGAATAGAAAATACAACAATTTCCCTATACGTCCACCAGGCTGGATCTCACCTAAGCAGGCTCTCTTTCCTTTTCCCAATGCTGTCACACATCATTGACAAACCTACATTCTTGATTATGACCTGCCTTGACTTATACGCATATTCCACCTATATTAACAGGTACAGTTGATTTGTATTGAATTGAAAGGGATTTTTGTATGAAAAGATATATTCCTTTGCTTCTGACTGTCCTGCTGCTTCTGTCCGCATGCGGAGCAAAAAAGGCCGCTCCGGCTCAAACTCCGGTGCCCGAGAGCAAACCCGCTGTACAGTCATCACAGAAAGACGTGAAGCCGGATGCTGTCATCTCCGATGAGCCGGAACAGGATGCAGCCGCGGAAACTGACTGGCTGACAGTATATTCTCCCGTGTTTGATTCATACAAGGACTTATTTGTCGTTGTCGAAGCCTATAAACAGGGAAGTGATGCCCCTGTTGATCTTTCAGCTTCAGATTATGATCTGGGAGATAACCTCAGTCTGTTTCTTGAAAGTATGGCAACGCCCGGCTTCTGCCTGTCGGATATCGACAGCAACGGAACGCCCGAACTGATAGTCGGCCTGATGACCGATGACTACTTCTACTCCAGGATCATCGCGGGTCTCTTTACCATTGAAGACGGAACGCCGAAGAATGTATTCACCAGCTATACGCGCTCCAGATACTGCTTAAGCTCCGACGGCGGCTTCATATATGAAGGATCAGACGGCGCAGCATACAGCGATTATTACCATTGCAGCCTCTTCGGAAGCACTCTGAATACCGATTACGGTGTATACAGCGATGGTGACAACGGCTTCTTCCGCTTTGAAAACGGAAGCCGGGAAAGTGCAGAAAAAATAGAGGGCATCTCACGTGAGCAGTTCTCTGAATACTATAACAAACTCGATTCCATG
The DNA here is from genome assembly GCA_017448455.1 of Oscillospiraceae bacterium. GTDB lineage: Bacteria > Bacillota > Clostridia > Oscillospirales > Oscillospiraceae > Limivicinus. The sequence continues at coordinate 8,490 of JAFSLL010000295.1, forward strand.
ATCATTGACCCGCCTGAGTATACAATGATGGATACAGATTACTGATTTTTCAGTATCGAGATGCTCTTCCGCTGGCGCTGTACGGAACGCGTGATCCGCAGGGCGAAGCAGCAATCTATCCAAGATAAAAGAACCGGCTACTCCAAAAATATGATGGCAGCGCACTTAAGTATTATTAAGGGTGCTGCCTCTTTTCTGTGCTGGAATATCAGGGTTTCCCGCGATATAATTGGCCCGTGAACGCTGGAAGGCTATAGCGCTCGGGTACGTGCGTAAGAACCGCGCAAAGAGAACAAAACATGACCCGCCCGGGCCGGCCATTCTCGGCATCAACGGGATCGTGAGCAAATAACGCCCCCGTTTTGATCAGGTGATATAAGAGTTTGTTTGCTCGGAGGAGTATACTTAGTATGAAGAATAAAGCAAGAAGAATCAATATCATTATCGCCGTTCTGGCACTGATGCTGACAGGGACGCTTTCTTTCTGGCCGGCTCTCTTGATGTCGCCGATGGAGAACAGATTGTGATTGCCGCCAACCTGGCGAAAGGCTCGGTCAAAGTGGAAATCGTCAGCTCGCCGGACAGTCAGGGCATCAACGAGATTCCCGAAACGGATGGCGAGGCAATCATTACTGCAAATCTTGACCGCACCGAAGGCACATCAGGAATGACGCGCTTGGCTTCGAGATGGACTACGACTATGAGAATTTCGTACGTCACAGCGAACCGGATCGCGAGTGCTTTGTCTCCTGCTGGGATGATCCCAGCAATCCCGAGAACTATCTCGAAGTGAGATACAGTCCGCTGGACGCTGAAACCGTGGCTTCGGCCATCAGCGAGACACTTTCGAACGATTATGAAATTCGCAGAGATGATTCGTTCCCGCTCGACCTTGCAGGGACCTGTATTCGAATCGATGCGGACGAAGTCAAAGGCGGCGGCTATATGCCCGAGAGCCTGCAGACCGTATATGTCATTCCCGCAGCCGATGGCTGCCGCGTCGCCACAGCACACTGCGCCACGGTGGAATCTGAGGGCTTTTTGCGTCGCTTCCGTTATATGATGAACACCTTCTCAACTATTACCGATCCCGAAGCGCTTTCTATCCCCGGGACATGGCAGACGGCTTCCATGGGATAAGCGGCAGTCGGGGCTGACCTATACGCAATAGCCGTCCAAAGGCAGAGAGGAGAAGAAATATGGCAGAACTGATGGAACTCATCAAAACAAGAAAAAGCGTCCGAAGCTTTGACGACAAGCCAGTCCGTGTCGAGGACAGACGCCGGCTGTCGGAGTTTATGGATACGATCACAAATCCTTTCGGTATCCCTGTCCGCTTTGTTTTGCTCGACGCGAAGGAGAAAAATCTTTCAAGCCCCGTGCTGACCGGAGAAACCCTGTATGTTGCGGGAAAGGTCGCAAAAAGGGACTATGCAGACGTCGCTTTCGGATTTTCCTTTGAAAAGCTGGTGCTGTACGCATGGTCACTAGGAATTGGAACAACATGGATCGGCGGCACCATGAAGCGTGAGGCTTTTGAGCAGGCTGCGGGAGTTTCCGAAGGAGAGATGATGCCCTGTATCAGTCCTCTCGGGTATCCTGCCAAAAAGCGCTCTGTCAGAGAGACTCTGATGCGCAAGGGCGTTTCTGCGGACACCCGTATGCCGGCTGAAAAGCTGTTTTTTGACGGTTCCTGGGAAGCGCCTCTGTCCCCTGCCGCTCAGGAAGAGCTCCGCGATCTGATAGAAATGGTACGTTGGGCGCCTTCTGCGGTCAACAAACAGCCGTGGCGCATCATCGCTGCCGACGGTTTGTTTCACTTCTATGAGAAGCAGGACAAGGGTTATGTCAGCGAGAAGACCGGCGATCTGCAGAAGATCGATGTGGGTATTGCGCTGTGTCATGCTGTCATGGGTCTTGAAACACAGGGCAAAACAGCTGAAGTAGCTGTCCAAAATCCGGATATTTCTGTACCGGATGGTGTGATCTATATCGCCTCCGTTCAAACCACCTGACTTAACAGAAGGAACAAATTGGACAGGCGTTGCCTCAACAGCAACATGAGCTGAGGCAACGCCTTTTTTCTGTCTTCTTATTCTTCTCTGATATTCACTGCTCACAAAGTAGGGAACGTTTGCATAATGTATGATTCTTTCTTCAGAAACCGATTCAGCAGATCGGCAGATCCGCTGTAACCGTCAAAGAGGACCCATCTTCCGACTCCGCGTGGATTTTCCCTCTGTGTGCCTCTGTCACAGCCTTCGCAATCGCAAGACCAAGACCAAAGCCGCCGGATTCCGAGCTGCGGGAGCGGTCTTCCCGCGTGAAGCGTTCAAACAGTCGATCCGCATTCCCTTTTTCCATGGGCATCGTACTGTTTTTCACCGTTAGCCTGGCATTCCTTCCGACAGGATTGAGCGTCAGCTCTACCGTTCCGTTTTCGGGGGAATACTTCATGGCGTTGTCAAGCAAGATGGAAACCAGCTTGGCAAGAGCTTTTTCGTCGCCGTTCACAGTCAAATCGGGTGCAACAGCAAAAGAAAACGTCCTGCCTTTCGAGCGTGCGAGAGACTGAAAAGACTGCGCAGTTTCATCAACAAGTTCAGAAAAGGGAAACTCCTGCATCTGCAGAGAGGGGTTTTCCTCCTCCATTCTGGACAGAAAGATCAGATCGGCGGTAAGCTCTGCCAGGCGATTCGTCTGCCTGCGGATATCCGCAATCCATTCATTATCTTCATCCAGCTCTGACTCCAGCACGTCCGCATCGGCTCTGATGATCGTGATTGGGGTTTTTAATTCGTGCCCCGCATCCGTAATAAACCGCTTCTGCTTTTCATAACTCTCCGCAATCGGACGCACAATTCGTCCCGAGAGCAGAAGCAGGAGAACATAGACTCCGATAATGCCTACAAGAGAAATCACGATACTGGCATACAGGAAAGCCTGAAAAGTTGAGAGCTCGCGCTCACAGTTGAGAAAAAGAAGCAGGGTTTCTTCGTCACAGGATGTTCGGCAATAGCGGTAATCATTGAGGAAACCTTTTTGGCGTTCCGTGGCGTGGACCGCCTTTGCCATTGTCTGAGCCTCGTCTTCCGACAGCGATGCCACATTATCCAGATTGATGCTTAAAAGCTCTCCGTCACCGGCAAACCATGCCGCAAAATAGCGGGATTGATACGCCAGTTCCTCGAAGCCACCCCGCCGCAGGCCCGAGGGTCTGATCTCTCCTTCGTTCTCCGGAGGGCCTCCCGGGCCCATCGGAGGCTCCGGTTCAGCAGGCTGATCCCCCTCTCGGAACATCTGCCGCGGGAAAGAGCCTTTATTCTCCGCAAGAATGAGCAGCGTGCTGTCTGCCTCAACGATCAGACTGTGGTAGTTCAGTATATTGATCGCGCCAATCAGTATCAGCAGCACCAGAAAAACGGCGATGATTGCCGCGATGATGAATTTCTTCCGGAGCCTTCGGATCATGACTGAGCCTCCAGATAGTAGCCGACGCCACGCTGGGCCTTGATCTCAATATCTGCTCCGATCCCTTTGAGTTTTTTTCGCAGGGTGGAAATGTACACCCACACGATGTTCAGCTCCGCTTCACTGTCAAAGCCCCAGATGCGATCCATAAAGGTCTCGGTGGAGACCAGCTTCCGTGGATTGCGCATCAGCATCTCCATCATCTGAAATTCCTTCCCGGCGAGCTTCGTGCTGCCGCCCGGTCCGCTCAGGTCGTAGCTCGCGCAGTCGAGCGTGACCTTTCCGAAGGAGATGGTCTTGTCCGGCTGGACGGAGAGCACCCGCGTCATCGCACGGATGCGCGCCAGAAGCTCCTTCATGTCAAAGGGTTTGGTCAGGTAATCGTTGGCTCCGCTGTCAAGACCGGTGACCCGGTCGTCGATCTCCGCTTTCGCGGTGAGCAGCAGCACCGGCGTTCTGTCGCCGCGCTGACGCATACGCCGCAGCACCTCAAAGCCGTCCATCTTCGGCATCATCACGTCCAGGATCGCACCGTCGTAGTTCTCCGTCGCGAGATAGTCCAGTGCGCTTTCGCCGTCATAGACGACATCGAC
>JAFSLL010000296.1 GCA_017448455.1 Oscillospiraceae bacterium
CACGAGGGTCTGGAGCATACGCCTGGCGGTCCCTCCGGTGAACCTTCGCCCATCTGATGATTAAAATTTCGCCGCGCTGTCGATTAAGGCGGCGCGGCGATCTCTTTAGGAGACGCAAGCAATGGAAACGGAATTTGAATTTGAACTGCCCAAGGGGTATATGGACGCCAACGGAGATGTTCACAAGCGCGGAACTATGCGCCTTGCCACCGCGGCGGACGAAATCCTTCCTCTGCGCGATCCCAGAGTACAGCAGAATTCCAGCTATCTGACCATTATTCTGCTTTCCAGAGTGATTACCAAGCTGGGAACGCTGCGCGCCATCAACAATCGCGTAATTGAGGGTCTGTTTACGATGGATCTTGCTTATTTGCAGGATCTCTATCAGCGCATTAATATGTCCGAGCTTCCGGTATACCGGGTAAAATGTCCCCACTGTGAGCAGGAGATTGAGGTACCTTTGGATTTTTTATTAACCCAGGGCTGACCATGTATCCCAAGGAGCAGCTCTGGCAGGAAATGACCTTTCTCTCCTACTACCTGCACTGGCCGCGTGAAGAAGTCATGAAGCTTGACCATCAGGAACGCCGGCGGTGGTGCAAGGAGGTATCAGAGGTAAATCGCAAGCTCAACGGCCCCGACAAGCAAAACAAAATTGAGTTAAAGTGAGGAGGCGCGCGAATTGGCTAATGTATATCATGACCCCTTTCGGTCATTTCGCTTCCTCGTGGAATTGGAGAGCGGTGCCGCTGTGGTCGCCGCCTTCTCTCAGTTTTCCGGTGTAAAATTTGAAGTGGAGCAGTTGGAAGCCCGCGGCGGAAACGACAGCCGGGGCGTACCCGAACGCATCTCCACTCTGACAAAGTTTTCTCCTGTAACACTGACCAAGGGCGTGGTGGGAGATGAAGCTTTTCTCGACTGGCTTTTTTCCGCGGCGGCAGGGATGAATTCCGGACCGCAGCCCGGTGTGGGCCCCCGTACGATCAACGTGGTCGCGTTGGATGACCGCGGCAGACGCGGAATTGTCTGGACATTGAAGGATGCTTATCCGATTGCCTACGAGCTTGCCCCCATGAACAGTGAGAGCAGCGCTGTGCTTTCGGAGAGTATGACCTTCTCCATACGCGGTGTGGAGCGTAAAACGAACGCGCCGCCATCGCTGATATCTCCGCTGTTCTGGAGGTAAATGAGCATGGCTTTTCAATCAGGAGCATTCTTCGAGGTGGCGTTGGCAGGACCCGGCGCGGTTCTCGCCGGCAGCTTTACCTCTGTCAGCGGCCTCAACATGGAAGTCGATTATGAAGTCTTTCAGGAAGGCGGTTCCCTGTATCCGCGGTTTTTTTTCAATCAGGTTAAGCCGCAGGTACTTGTGTTGGAGCAAGGCGTCGTCACCGGTTTTGACTCTGTTTCCATCCTGATGGGTATGGTCAATCAGGGAATGAGCATTCCTCTGGCGGGCACGGTGATGCTCAAGGATCGCTTTGGCTCTATTCAACGGATGTGGACCATCGTTGGGGCGCATTTACAGCGATATATCGGACCCGACCTGAACAGCAATCAACCCTCGCTTGCTGTCAGCAGGATTGAACTAATTTATAACGGTTGCTATTGATGAAACGGATGACTGTCATAAATCCAAATATGGCAACTTTGGGACAGGAACGTTTGGGACTGTCCCCTTTCGGCTTGTTATCCCGGCTCTTTACGCTGGAGCTGAACGGTCGTGTCCACCGTGAAGAAGGATTATGGCAGCAATTGGCGTTGGAGCTTTTGGAAGACGGAGAGAGCGAAGACTCCCGTGAACAACCTCCTGCGCCTGAAATTCATCTGAATCTTGACCTGAAAATCCTCATGAAGGCGCTCCGGGAAGAGCGTGCCCGTCATTCGGAGCCGAAGCAGCCTCAAAACCAATCCTCCCAGAAAAAACCGGAAAAAAAGAAAAAACGCAAAAAGCAGGAACAGGCAGAAAAAAAAGAAGCAGAGAAAAAGCCTGTTTCCCTTACGACAGAGCAGCGAATATTGGAACGCATCCTGCTGCGGGAGCGTGAGAGTCGGGAGACAACGGTTGTGCGATTGCTGAAGCAAGGCAATTTCGCGCAAGGGAATATCCCCGTCGGATCAAATACCGCCGCGATTCTTCGTGGTGAGCAGATTGTGCTGTTTCGTCAAAAGCATCAATCTCCCGCTTCCAACAAGTCAGACACGATCATATCCGACGCATTTGCTGAAGTTCATCCTGTCGTTTCTGTCGCTCCCGGAAATCGTGTCCCTCAGGACGTTGTTTCTTCCGGCCCGGCTGCCGGCATCCGGGGCAGCAATCCACATACTCACGACATTTCTTTTCTATCTTCTCTGCTCCGCAAAGAAAACGCGGGGTACTTCCCCGTACTTCGCCTACAGGAATCCACTTACGGTTCCCATGAACACGGCATTCTGCCGCAGACGTACGGAACTGCCGCAGATCTTATTTTCCAGGAATCCCCGTCTGATGACAGACGGACAGAAGAGGCAGACAGTGTACAGCGCCGTTCGGTCACAGGAGAACGGTCTTCCCTGCGTCCGGCTACGCCTTCTCAGCAATCTGTCACGCCCCCCTCAGATGCGGCAATCTGGCGCAAAACACCTGCATTGAACACGCAACCGGGCACAGCTTCTCATTCCATTTCCACGTTGGCACAGCTGAACAAGCAAAAAGATGCCCAACTCTCATCGGCGGAAGCAATGCCGAACAATACGCCGAAGCGAGCAGTAGCATCGGTTGATATGCCCCTCTCACAACCAAATCTGCCATTGGTCACTCAGGCGACAACGATTCCCTCCGGAGAGGGTTGGACTCCGCAATGGCAGGCCGAACACCCGGTCGCCCCCGCCAAAACAGCCGATCGGGCTGAATCACCGGGCGGAAGCATTTTGCTTCCGGATTTATTGCGCTACCGCAGAGAACAAGCTGTTTCCGGCGCTTCTTCATCGGACGAGGAGCGCTTGCCGGCCGCTCTTTCCGCGGCTTTGAAGCGTGCGGTTGATCGGGAACATGTCACTCATTCATCGTCTTCAAATCAGTTTGAAAATCAGTATGCTTCGGACAAGGCGACAAACACGGAAATCGCTCGAAGCAATTCCCAGAATCCTACTTCACAGGCACAAATGATGCCTGCTGTTCATTCCATTTCTTCCGCCAAACTCAGCTATAGAACAGCGGAGCCGAACGAAGAACAAAATAGCCTGCAAACCAAATCTACAGTTCAGTCTCTTTCAGAGAAAAAGAACGTTGCCGTACAAAAGCCTCTCCCTGAAAACGCAGCAAGGGAAGCTCAATTTGTCCAAACGGCACAGCCATCTTTTCAATCATCGAATATACCGGTAGATGCGACGCTGAATCAAGCGGTGCAGCATCCCCTTCAGCCTACTAATATAGCGGCAGACGCGGAACGGGTGATCCTCGTTGCCGTCTCCGATGAATCCACCCTTCCTGTTTCCTCTGCTGAGATGGAATACAGGGCACAGGAATCGGTTGAGCAGCAAAACTCACAGCGCGGCACTCCCCCGGTTTCTCCCGTTGCGGAGCAGAAAACCGCAACGCTCCAGCAGTCTTTTCCTGTGTATACATCAGCAGAAGCCGCGCAAGAGAAAGTTCCTCAACCAACGAACACAGAGGCAAGCGTCCCTCAGAATCCAGTGACGCAGCACCCTCTTTCCTTGAGCAATGAATTGGTTGACGCAGCTCGGAATCATCCTGTCCGGCAATCCTTTCACCC
>JAFSLL010000027.1 GCA_017448455.1 Oscillospiraceae bacterium
GGGTTCTGCACGATCAGCCTGGCGTTCACCGCCGCCTCCATGATCTCGTGGAGCAGCATGTGGATGCCGCGGACCGTGACCTCCGAGAGATGCCGCTCGGTCCCGTCGGCGGCGTGGTAGGTCTTCTTTCCCAGGGCGTTATAGAATTTCTGCACATCCCGCTTGGTGACAGAGCGGAGCATCTTCTTCCCCAGGGCCGGGATGATATGGTGCCTGGCGTCGCTGCGGTAGCCGCGGACGGTGCTCTCCCGCAGGACGGGCTCGGCGTAGGACCTGAGCCAGCGCTCGATCCATTCCGCCACCGTCATGTTCCCTTCCTCGCTCAGGTCCGCGCCACGGTAGCAGTCGATGGCGCTGTGGAGCTTCGGCATCAGCTCCTTCTGGGTCCTGGCGAAGACGGATTTGAAGATCGGCGTCCCGTCCTCCTTGTGGCCGATGACGATGCGGCCCTCCCAGCGTCCGTCCTTGCGCTTGCGGACGAGACCGTCTCCGTCCGGTCGTTTTCCTGACATAGGTTTCACCTCCTTCTCAAACAAGTATCACACTTTTCCCGAAATATCCAGCAAAAGAATACTGTTTTTTTCATTTTTTGGCAGATGTTTATTCTCGTGTGAGAATTCTTCTCGGCATTTACAGGTCATGAGAAATACTATATTGACAGATTGAACATCGGTAGTATAATAAAATGATTTATGGAAGAACCGTAAATGGGCGGCATGGGCGGAAAGGAGAAAATTATGGCATATGAGTTTGTTTATGCGTCTGAGTATGCTGCGTATCGTTCCGACTGTTCGGACGTCTTGACGGAGACTTGCAAGCGCCTCAAAAGGAAAGACATTATCGCGCAGTTTGTTTTGATTGGCAGCGGAGGCAGGAATCTGGTTACAAGAAATGGGAACGGGCCTTTCGATCTTGATTACAATCTGAATATCATTAAGGCCCCCGGCAGCTATTGGAACGATCTGCGGAAATTGAAAGATACTGTTCGTGTCGCATTAAACGAATCGGAAGGCTTTGAGTGCTTCAGCCCGGCGCACGATTCCACTTCCTGCCTCACGGCAATTTTGCACTTCAAAAATCACCCTGCGGCGGAGTTTAGCTTTGATGTTGCCATTGTCACGCAAAATGACAACGGAGACTATTTGCGACTGGTACACAACAAGAACGCATGGGGGTTGGGTCGTGATCAATATACTTGGACCGAGACTCCCTCTTCTTATGACGTCAAAGAAAAAGCGGAAGCACTAAAAGGTTCAGGTCTATGGGAAAAAGTTCGGTCCCGTTATCTGGAGTTGAAAAATACATATCTATTATTGGGTGATAAGAATCATCCGTCTTTCGTTGTTTACGTTGAAGCTGTGAATCAAGTGTACCACCAATACTTTTCGTAATAGAGCCTCACATGCTCTGCTCCTCTTCTTGGAGATAAGCTTGTCCGTCTGTTTTGAGACCGTGGGCGGCTTTCTTCTCCTCGATCTTGGAGCGGAGCTTTTTATCGACCCTGCCGCGCATTGCATGCAGTTTTCGATGCTGGCCCTCGACCAGCATACCGGCCAGCGCGTAGGCCAGTTCCTTCAGAGCGAACGGAATACAGGCCGGAGCTTTGACGGCGGCGCTGCGGTCTTCGTTGAAGACGACCATCATGGGAACGCTTTCCGCCTGCGGCTCTTGCGCTTCCGACTCCGTTTGCGCACCTTGCGTACCTTGCGTCCTTGACGGCCTCTGAGCGAAGTCCGGATAGAAATGCTCGTTCATCTCTGCTGCCTGGACAGCGGCGTCCAGCTCCGCTTCCGTTGCCTGGGAGATGCTTTGATTAAGATCGCAGTCCTCCGGCAGAGGAAGCTCCAGCACTGCCCGGATGATTTTGTTCTTGATGCTCTGGAATTCCCTGTTGGCTTCCAGCGGAAGATCCGGCTCCTTCTTCTCCCGGTAGAGGGAGAGCTTCTGTCGATTGACCTGATTCCATTCCCGATAGAGCTCGGAGATTTCTTTGCTCTTTGCCAGCAGCGCAACGATTTCGTTGACGGTCGCCTTGACTTCTTTCGGAAGATAACCGTAGACCTTTTTGCCTTTCTGATCTTTCAGCTGCGATCTGAGCTTGCGGAACAGGAAAACAATCTCAGGCGTCGGTTCATAATTTTGTTTGGCTTCTCTGACCTTCAGGATCAAATCGAACTCCACCTGATCCTTGAGCTTGTCGCGGAGCTCCGTCTCCATACGGAAGAGCCTCTGCTGCTGGAAGCGAAAGACATCGTTGGCCAGCGCGCTTTTCAGTTCCTCGATGCCCCGCTCATTCAGCCAGCCCCGCTTTGCGTCCTTTGCGTAGACCAGCAGATGCATGTGCGGATGGTGCGTCGTGTTATGGAAGGCGGCATACCACTGCAGGTTGTCCAGGCTGATCTTGTGTGCCTTCGCCAGCTCCGTCACGTTCCGACGCACCAGCTCCCGCCAGGCACGGGCGTTGTTATAACCGAGACGCTCCGCGTCTTCCCGTTCCAGACTCGCCACATGCGACCAGATGGGGCCGGTGTGAGCTCCGATCTCTTCCGCCACAGCGTTCAGATCAATCTTGTCATCGGTCTGACTGAAGAGACCGTGAGAGTCCAGCTTTTCCACGCCGGGACGCTCCGCCATGTACTTCACCAGCTTGTCGATCTCACCAGTCCGATCAGCGTTCCGCTCGATGAAGGCGTCGATGAACTCCGTTGCGTTGCTCTTTGTCGGTGCGTTTTCGTAGTCGCGGTATTCCAAATATTTTTTCGAGTCGGGATCAGCTTCGATCAGACTCTTGATCAATCTCTGCTGACGGACGGTGGCGTCGCCGTCATCTTTTCCGGGAGGGAGCTTCTCGACGCCCTCCCGCGTTCCCATGTAGCGCACAAGGTTTGCGGCATTGTTCTTCGGTGTGTTGTGAACAATGTGGCTCACCAAAATGAATTCTGCCATCAGTAACCCTCCTCGGCACGCTTCACTGCCTGCTCCGCTGTGATGATTCCGTTGCTCTCGGCCACGTCGATCTCACAAACTTGCCGCAGCTGTCGGACGAGATCCAGACCGTAATTGCAGGTCAGCGCAGTCACCTGGCTGTTGATCGACGTTTCCACCGCCACGTTATACAGCGTCTCGCAGATGAATTTCGTAGACGATTTGAGCTCGCTTTTCAGAATACTGACCAGCAGCGGCGAGAGATAATCGACGGTCGAGCTGTGATTCAGGTAGCCGATGTAGAAGGCAAGCGCCTCGCGGCAGAAGTCGCTTCTCGAATGAGAGTTCGCCAAAACCATCGCAGCGTCGATCTGTTTTTTCATTTCCGGCGTGACATAGACCGGAACCTTTTCCATAGTCGTGCTCATTTTGTCCTCCTTTCCGGTGACCCCCGTATTTTGGGGGTCAAAGCTCTTGAAAACCCCGTAACAGTCGGCTCTGCCGGCTGATGTGCCATGCGCGGTGACGCCGCGCTATATCCTGCTATAATATCGACCGTAGGTATTTGCCGAATAAAAGCGGAATATCTATGCAGGAGAGTGAGGTCTTCTATTATCCGTGAAATCATATTTTCTTTAAGCAGTTTGACCTGCTCTCCTACCTTTTGGGGCAGGAGA
>JAFSLL010000297.1 GCA_017448455.1 Oscillospiraceae bacterium
TCCTTCGCGGACATCTTCGCAAGGTCCACGGGTGCCGGCGCGGGCTTCGGCGGTTCGTTCTCCGCCGTCTTCGCGGGCGGCTCGTGGTAGATGATTTCTCCGCCGGTCACGGAGAGCTGGTCATTTAAAAGGCCCATGACGGCCAGATTTGTGATGCTTTTTCCGCAGCCGGATTCGCCCACGACGCCGAGAATCTCTCCGCGGCGGACCTCATAGCTGATGCCGTCCACCGCCGTGTACTCGCCGCCGTTCTCGTGAATACCGATCGTCAGATTTTTAATTTCCAGCAAATTGCTCATAGGAACCTCTTCCGGACGCCCTCGCCGATACAGTTGAGTCCCACAATGGTGAGAACGATCATCATGCCCGGCGCCAGTGCGCACCAGGGTGCGGTAAAGATAATGCTCTGCGCCTCGGACAGCATTCTGCCCCAGCTCGGCGCGGGCGGCTGGATTCCCAGCCCCAGATAGCTCATGCTCGATTCCGCCAGGATCGCGTTGGACAGTCCGACGATGACCGAGGAGAGCAGCAGCGGGAAAATATTCGGAAAGACGTGGACCAGTGCCAGCCGGATGCCGGAGACGCCGAAGATGCGCGCCATTTTGACAAAATCCGCATTCTTGTACTGCAGGGTTCCCGTCCGGACCATACGGGTGAAGCTCGGGATAAACATGATGCACAGCGCGATGACGATCGTGTAGTTGTTCTGCTCCATGACCGTCACGATAATCAGCGCGATGAGAATACCGGGAAAAGAATTGATGGCATCCACGACACGCATGATCACCTCGTCGACAATTCCGCCGATATAGCCGCTGACAAGGCCCAGCACCGAGCTGATGGCGGTGCAGGACAGGACGGTGGAAGCCGCCACGACCAATGTAAACCGCGCGCCGACAATCGCGCGGGAGAAAATATCCCGCCCGAAATTGTCTGTCCCGAACAGATGCTGCAGGGAAGGCGGCTGCAGCCGCATGGCAGTATTCATTTCATTAATGTCGTAGGGCGTGTAAAACAGACTGATCACCGCGAGGGCCGCGATGATGCCTGTCAGAATACACCCGATCCGAATTTCAGCTTTTCCGTCCTTCATGACACTCTTTCCTTCAACCGGTCTGTCCGGCTTCATGCACTGCTCTTTTTAATCCGATGAGAGCCGGATCCGCGGATCAATCAGCTGAATCAGGATATCCACAATATAATTCGTCACCACGATTACCATCGCCACATACAGAACCAGCGTCTGCGTCAGCGGAAAATCACGGCTGGTGACAGACGAAATCAGAAGCCGTCCGATGCCGGGAATGCCATAAACCTGCTCCACGATAATACTTCCGGAGAAAATGGAACCGATCATCATGCCGATCAGCGGAATGACGGAAACGATCGCGTTTTTCAGAACATGGCGGTAGAGAATGCCGTTCACGCTGTTTCCGACGCCCTTCGCCGTGCGCACATAGCCCTTGGAGAGCTCATCAATCATCGCCGTGCGGACATATTTTGTCAGAATGGCAATCTCCGGGATGGCAATGGAGAGGGCCGGGAAGAACATGAACTGTACAAACCCGCCGAAATCGTCCTTATAGCTGACATAATTGCCCGGCGAGAACAGATGCAGCACCAGGCCGAAAATCCACATGAACAGAATGCTCAGGAAAAAGCCGGGGAAGGAAATCCCCAGCATGGTGAAGAAATGGATGAACTGCTCAATGACGGTATCCTTTTTGCGCGCCGCGAAGACGCCCAGCGGAATGGACGCGGCAATGACCAGAATGATGGTCATGATTCCCAGCAGTACGGTGACCGGCAGACGGCTGCCGACCAGATCCGCCACCGGCATGGAATAGCGGATGGATGTGCCCGGATTGCCGGAAAGGAGCCCCGCCACCCAGTTGCGGTACTGCATAAGAAGGGGCAGGTCCGTTCCCAGGGTGTGCCGGAGCTGCTCCAGCTTTTCCGGGGAGGCCTCGGTGCCCAGAATGAGCATGGCGGGGTCTCCCGGAATGATATGGAACGCCGCAAAAGTCAGCAGCGTAATGGTGAACATGGTCACCAGAAGAACAATTGTCTTTCGAACCAGATAGCGCATAAGGCTCCTGTCTGCAGGCCGCTTACTCTACAGCGTAGATTGCGGAGAAATCTGTCGCGTAGAGCGGATAGCCCGCAAAGCCCGCGAACTTTTTGGAGTAGACCAGATTATAGGAAATATCCTCGATATATACGCTGGCTGCTTCCTGTGTCAGAATCTGCTGCGCCTTTTTGAACTCGGCGATGCGCTGATCCTGATCCGTCTGCGCGATGGCCGCGGCATAGGTTTCGTCGTATTCCGGCGAGTTGAAATTGACAAAGTTATTATGTGCATCCGAGACGTAACGGGACAGGAAAGCCGTGGGCGAAGCGATGGCGCCGTCCAGGGAGATGATGGTCGCCTCGTAGTTGCGGCCGGAATAGATCTTCTCCAGCCAGGTTGCCCAGTCGACCTGCTCGATTTCCATATCCACGCCGATCTTCTTCAGCTGATTGACAAGGACCTGTGCCGTGTCCACGTGCACCTGGTAGTTGCTGGGTGCCTTGATGGTGAAGGAAAAGCCGTCCGGATAGCCCGCCTCGGCAAGCAGTTCTTTTGCTTTTTCGATCTCGGCGCCTTCGCCGTAGTAGTCGGTCAGGCTGTCATCATAGTAAGCGGAGAGACCGGGAATCAGCGCACTGCCGACCTTGACGCCGTAACCGTAGTTGACGGTGTCGATGATTTCGTTTGCGTCGATTGCATAGCACAGAGCCTGCCGCACGCGCACATCGTCAAAGGGCTTGACGGCGTTGTTGAGCGCAAGGAGCTGAACAGCGTTGGAATTGCTGACATTGATGGTGACATCGTTCTTCTCCAGCTGCTCCGTGATTCCGCCGTTTGCGGTGAAGCCGTCAATGGCGCCGGACTTGAAGCTGACCAGCAGATCTGCCGAGCTTGCGATGAATTTCACGACGACGGTCTGCAGCTTCGCAGGCGTTCCGTAATAATCGTCGTTGCGGACCAGCGTGACATGATCCTGCACTTCATATTCCGTGAATTTGAACGGACCGGTTCCGATCGGAGCAAGAGCAAGCTCGCCGTTGTTGTCGGAATCCTTCGGCACGATGGCCTGGGAGGCCATGGCCAGGAAGTCCGTGTTTCCTTCCTTCAGGGTAATCACCAGCGTCTTGTCGTCCTGTGCCTCGAAGGTCTCGATGTTGTCGAAGCCGTTCAGGCTGTTGGTGATGGCCAGCTGAATGGAATAGAGCACATCGTCCATGGTCAGCGTCTGTCCGTTGTGGAATTTAACGCCGTCCCGCAGGACGAAGGTGTAGGTCTTCGCGTCGTCCGAAACCTCATAGGACTCCGCGATGGCCGGGGCGAAGGTTCCCTCTGTCGTGACCTTGACAAGACCTTCATAAATATTAAAGTAAATACTCTTCGCGTCGGCAGTGGTCGAAGTGAACGGGTCAAAATTATTCACCTCCGTCGGCAGTCCGTACACGAACTTTGCATCGGCGGCCGCGGTGCTGCTGCCCGCTGCATTTCCACAGGCGGCGAGCGAAAAGACCATCAGAACTGAGAGCGCAAGCGCTGCGAGTCTGGTGCCGATGCGGTGTTTTCTGTTGTGATTCTGAGTGTGGTTTGCGGACAGAGCTGCCCGAAGTGACTGATGAGACCGGGTTGTCCCGGCGGCTGCAATATTCTTCATGCGATCCTCCTGCTGCTGTTCCGGCAGATTTTAAGGCAGCACTCGCTGCCGCCGGATATAGCGCAGGTTTATTATTGCACCGCGGTATTTCATTGGCAAGGGAATTGACAAAAAATTCACAAAGTGTGCACAAAAAAATGACCCCGGCGGCCGCGTTTCTTCAGGGATTCTTCTGTTAGGTGCTCTGAAAACCGGCCCAACGCCCGAAGGCGCTGTCCTCCCGGAACCGAAGTCAGATACATTGTACTCCATAGGATAGACTGTGAAAAGTCCCGGCAGATTTGTGTCGATTCTCTGCCGGCTGTTAGTATATTATTATGTAAGACCACATTACCGTATGCTGCACTGTCATCTCCCGGCCCTTGAAAAGGCAAAAGTAGAAATATAAGCATGCAGTCAGAAAAGGATCACTGTTCACAGAAAAAACACTTTACATTTGATGCAATCTTATTGTAAGATTATACAGCCATGAGCATGACGAGAGGAAACGAGCGCATGAGTGAATCTCAAAGCGGATATGAGTTTCTGAAAAGATTTCAGGA
Organism: Oscillospiraceae bacterium; assembly: GCA_017448455.1. Lineage (GTDB taxonomy): Bacteria > Bacillota > Clostridia > Oscillospirales > Oscillospiraceae > Limivicinus. The sequence continues at coordinate 4,262 of JAFSLL010000297.1, forward strand.
AGAACAAAAAGGGGAAAACGCATCATTCAATGTTTTTTCTGATTATCTGATTGCAAAGGCATGGGAGCAGAACGTACCGATCATCGGACAGTTTGAACTTACTCCTCTGTGCAACTTTGATTGCAGAATGTGTTATGTTCATCTGACGAAGGATCAGATGAGGGCGGAAATCCTTCAGCCTGATCAGTGGAAGGATCTGATACACCAGGCGTGGGAAGCAGGAATGATCAAGGCCTTCCTGACGGGCGGAGAGTGCCTCACTTATCCCGGGTTTGAAGAGATCTATCTGTATCTTCACAGTCTGGGGTGCGAGGTTTATCTGCTGACAAACGGATCCCTGCTGAATGATGCCAGGATTGATTTTCTGAAGAAACACAGGCCCGGCCATATCCAGATAACCCTGTACGGACAGAATGATGATGTATATGAACGGGTTACCGGACAAAGAGTGTTTAATCAGGTAAAGGAAGCAATCCGGAAGCTTGCAGATGCGGGAATAGCAGTAAGGATTTCCATTACACCAAGCAAATACCTGGGCGAAGATCTCCTTGAGACAGTCCGTACAGCCTGGGATCTCAGCCGATGGGTAGATATAAATCCTTCCTTAAGTATTCCCCGGGAAGAAACCGGAAGATCTTCTCAGGAAGACGATGTTGATCTGGATCTGTATTGCAGAGCATACCGGCTTCTGAGGGAATTGAACGGAAAGACTGTGGAGGAATATCCCGATGTTCCTTTACCGGAGCCGGGCGGTCCCTGTAACAGTGAGGTCAGAAAAGGGATCCTCTGCAAAGGCGGCAGATGCGATTTCGTCATCGACTGGAAAGGCAGCCTGTATCCTTGCAACCGGCTGCTGATGATAAAAGCAGAACCGTTAAATGTCGGTTTCCGGCAAGCATGGCAGACAATAAACCAGCAGGTTTTGAACTGGATCAGAGAGCCTGCATGCAGCGGCTGCCCCTACGAAACCGTCTGCTCTCCCTGTGCAGCGAATGTGCACCGGTATTCCCAACCGGGCGGAAGGCCTGAAGAATGGTGTAAACGAACAGTTTATTTTGTTCGTCACGGTATTTATGATATAATTAATTGTAATTGAATCGGAAACGAGAGGAGGTCTGAAAAAATGAAGAAGACGTATGAAACCCCGGTCGCAGAAAAAATGGAGTTTGATTACACACAGACGATTGTTGCATCCGGCGGCGGTCACGGTGATAAAGGCCATGGCGTCAGCCAGACTGATGTAGGCTGCAACCGTGTCCCCGGACATGACAATGCTCATGGCTGAAATTGACTTCTGATTTCTGCAGAGAGCTGAATTCTTCGGAATTCAGCTCTTTTTTTCTGTCCGGAGGTTTCATAAGAAACACTATGGCCTTTTACCTTTGCCAAGAAGCATCCTTGAGAAATTCAGAAGTACATAGCCAACCAGCATTGAGGTCAGGAAAATCTGTAGTCCTGACAGTTGGGCAAGCGCAAAGCCTGCACCTTCATTTCCATGCCCATTCAGGTACGATGCCATTTTGTTTGTTGCCACTGTCCCTATTGCCATTGGGAAGGTAAGCCCTGCAAACCCCGGAGTAAAATCAAAAGAAAAGAAATCCGGAAGCTTGATGATGATAAATATAAGCGATGCCAGAACGCAGAAATACAGGAAGTACAATAGTACTTGATTTGGTGCTTCATAAACATTTAAAAGACTCACAACACAGAGACTGCAGGGTGCCAGCACAACCGGCATGGTATGGTAGACCTGCGGCTTAACAGGAACCTTTATGAGCCTTACTATCATGACGGGGATAAAGACCAGGTAAATGATAATACCATAAATCGTTATGGCTTTCAGAAGCCCTGTCATATTCATGGCAGTACCTGAAACACAGGCAACCATGATGCCGTTATAGGTCACAAACCAGCTGGGTACGGTTGTGTTCACATCTCTTCTCAGTATTATGTTCCGAACACTGAAGACACAGATGTGAACCGCATGGATGATAATGGCAATGAGCCAGATCCATTTTCCAAAGGACATTCCCTTCTCATAATAAAAGCTCCCAAGTATCATAAGGCACATGGTAAGGCCCGCATAAAGACTGGACGGAACTGTCTGCTTATACTCCTCGATACATATCGATGGATAAATAAGAATTTTTAAGATATAGGCGAGAACGATGACGGTGGCGCAGATCATGATCAAAACCCTGAACCAGGAATAACCCATACCTCCATACACATTTCCAAGAGTCAGTGTTCCCACAAACGTCGGAAGAACAGGTACCGGATATTTCTTTAATCGCTCCTTCATCAGCACCTCCTTTGTTAAAGGTCATATGCAAATTCCAGATTGGCTCTCTCATGAAAGAA
>JAFSLL010000298.1 GCA_017448455.1 Oscillospiraceae bacterium
AAGGTATAGCCCTTGCCGTAGCCGAAAGACTCCAGCCCGGGCTGTTTGTACTTCTGACAAATGTGGTCGATTGCCATCTGCTCCGCCCAGTCTGCCGTGTCGATGACCAGGGTCCTGCACACTTCGGGCGTGGCGGCAACTTCGTTAATGAGCGAAACGAGCTCCTGCCAGGACTGGGGCTTTTGCAGCCTGCGCACATCGAGGTGCGCGGTTCCACCTTCGGTGTCGATAAACAGCGGGTCGGGTGTTTGTGCGGCAAGGCTGGTTTTGCCGATGCCTTCCACACCGTAGAGCACGAGCTTCTGGGGACGAGTGACGCGCCCCGAGGTTATGTTCAGCATTCACGTTTCCTCCTTCTACTTCAGGCTGCAGGAACGGTCTTCGACAATGGCGCAGCCGGGGATCTCCTGTCCGGCGCTGATCAACTTCTTGACCTCGGTTTTGTACACCGTAGGCTCCGGAATCTTGATCGCAGAAGTGCAATTATGCGATTTCAACCAGGCTACCGCCGACGCTTCGTCACGTACATCCAACCTGCTGGTTTTTCGGTAACTGAGCGTCGCCACCCCCAGATCGGTGGTTACACCGTTGCACTCACGGTCGAGAATCCGTATCAGGCGCTCTTCCTTCGAGGAAATTATGTCCCTGCGCTCCTTAAGCCTGGCTTCCTCCGCTTTGAGCGCGGCTGTCTCTGCCCGGTAGTTGAGCGCCAGCTTGGCCAGGTACTGCAGGATCTCCTCACGCTGCATCGAAAGAGTATTGATCTCAGCAATAATCTCTTCATATTCTGCTGGTACCTCGCCAGTCTCAGGATCGGGCTCAAGCCTGTCCAGCAGGGCGATCAGCTCTGAGTTGATCTCATACAGTTTCATTCAGAGCCTCCTGTTCCGGTGTCGGAATTCCAGATATCCCAACCTCTTTCACGCTGTCGCCGGGAACGATGATCGTCAGCTTTATGGGGTTGCCCAGAAGAAAACGCAGCAGCCGTTCCCGAACCGTTTTGCTTCGGCAGGTCAAAAGCCCACCGTTGAGTTTCTCCCTGGAAACCCGGATATTGATGGCATGCGTCATAGCGCACCTTCCTTTCCGCAAGGCTGTTTTAGATGCCTTGCACAGGTAGCCCACGAAAAGGCCAAAACTGGACGGTTTTTTACAAAATCTTAATCCGGAAACTTATCGCCGCTCTCAGGCGCTCATAAATCCGGACCAAACGTTTGCGAACCGCGTCCTCTGTTATGCCTTCTGCGCGTGCGATTTCTGTCTGCGATTTGTTTTCGCAGAAGACCTTTTTAAGGAGCTCCCTTTGTTCAGGCCGCAAGTGTTTCATGGCACGATGCAGGAGTTTCATATCAGCAGAGCGAATCATTTCTTCTGTGAAATCTGTCCCATCCGATAGGTGCTTACCCTCGGGATCGAGTGCGTCGAATGCTATTTGCCGGCGCGTTTCGGTGTGGTGACTGTTGAATGTAGGCTTGTTGAATTCCTCGTCAATGATCGTCTGGGGATCGCGGCGCTGAACGCGAGCCTTATCCTGAGGATCTGCCTGTTCAAGCCGCTGCCGGTAGTCGTTTTCGATCATGACCGCGCATTCGTCATCCGGTACTTCCAGTACGATGCTGTCCTTGTCCAGCTTGCTCTCGTAGTACATTCTGATCTTCATGATGTGTCCTTTCCGCCTGGCCATCTCGGCGGAGGGACACATAAAGAGCCGGTCTGTGAGCACCGTCACCGACCGGCTATACCCCGAAAAAGGCGCAGCAAGGCTCGGTGGGTGCATTGGCTTTGAAGCGGTCATCCCGCTGTCATTGCGCTGTATGCATCCCGCCGCCTTAATGCGCATCTCAGGCTTTGAGATTTGTTTTTATGATGACAGCCCGTCGGCTGTTATCTACAATGGTGTGCTTTACTTACTCCCTGCAATACTTAAGCGGAGATAAATCTGCCGTTTTAGCATTGCAAAATAAAAAACGCCGGAGTTACCTATACGTGTGCCTTGGTGAAGGCTTTCGTAAAAGGTAACTCCGACGTTAGCTCCTCGATTGGTTACGGGGCTGGTTGCGGTAGTTCCATAGTCGGGTAACTCCGAAGTTGGCTCCTCGATTGGTTACGGGGCCGGTTACGATAGTTCCCTTATTCGGTTTTCAAGGTTTCTCTAAACTGCTTTGCTGTCCCTGACAGCGCTTTCGACCTGGTTGATCACATCATTCCACAAGGCGCGCTCCGTGTATTGCTGTGTTTAATGGTAAAACGAGCGGGACTATGTACACGATACAGTATGCCAAACGGGAAAAAATACCGATGGAGTATTTGGCAGGATAAACGTACAATCGCTCTAAAACCACTTTTTCGTGGTTGAAGAGCGGCTTTGTTTTTGGTATAATATTGAAAATTAATATAATTGGGAGAAATGTATGCCTGATAATAAGATTACCGCCAATATCGGCTTTGAAAAACAGATCTGGGATGCGGCATGTGTACTCCGTGGAAACATGGATGCTTCAGAGTACAAGAATATCGTTCTTGGTCTCATTTTCCTAAAATACATCTCTGATCGTTTTGAAGAGCGTTATCAGCAGTTAGTCGAAGAAAGCGATGGCTTTGAAGAAGACATTGATGAATACATTTCTCAGGGTATTTTCTTCGTGCCTCCCGATGCCCGTTGGTCTGTGATCGCCGCCAACGCTCACAAACCGGAGATCGGACAGATCATCGACGACGCCATGCGCAGCATCGAAAAGGAGAATAAGCGACTCAAGGATATCCTGCCGAAGAACTTTGCCCGCCCGGAGTTGGATAAAAGCCGCCTCGGCGATGTTGTTGATCTGTTCACAAACATTCAGATGATTGAGCACGGCGACGAGAAGGATATCCTCGGGCGCACCTATGAGTATTGCCTCGCGCAGTTCGCGGCGCAGGAAGGCAAGAACGCCGGAGAATTCTACACGCCATCCTGCGTAGTCCGAACGCTGGTTGAGATCCTCCAGCCTTTTAACGGGCGCGTATACGATCCCTGCTGTGGTTCGGGAGGCATGTTTGTCCAGTCCGCGCGGTTCGTTCAGAATCACAGCGGCAACATCAACAGCATTTTGCCCAGTTCGATACCTTCTATGAAGGCATATTCCAGCGTGAACGCTTTTTGGACATCATTCGGAATTTCATTCTGTTTTCCAACGAAAACCCAAAGCCAGTCAAAATTCTGGCAGGCTATCATCAATA
>JAFSLL010000299.1 GCA_017448455.1 Oscillospiraceae bacterium
AAAGATTGAAAAATGTTCCGAGTGGGAATTGCGCCAGACAAGGCGGAGGACGCAGATGGGCTGGCGCCCATCAAGGACGACAACGCAGTATGGCACAATTCCCGCCGGAACAGGTTAAAGGTTTTTATGGGAGTTCAGTATAAGGCCTTGACAAGTGACCTTTCGTTCCCTATAATAGGTGAACGAAGGGTCACTTTATGATACGTGGAGGTTCTTATGGCGAGCGACACAAAAGAGAGAATCCTGGAAGCCGCGCTGGAGCTGTTTTCCCAAAACGGCTACGCGGGGACAAACATGCGGGCGCTGAGCGCGTCTCTCGGCCTTGTGAAGTCCGGGGTCTATAAGCACTATGAGAGCAAGGAAGCGATCTGGAACGCGCTGCTGGACCGGATGATCGCTTATTACGGAGCGCATTTCGGTTCGCCTGAGCACTTGCCGCCCGTGCCGGATTCGCCGGAAGGGCTTGTCACGCTGACGATGCGGATGGTGAACATCACCGTGCATGATGAGAAGATCATCATGACGCGCAAGGTCCTGACGCTGGAGCAATTCCGGGACGAGCGGGCGCGGGAGCTGGCGACGAAGCACTTCCTGACCGGCCTGACGGAGATCTTTACCCACGTCTTTGCCGGCATGATGGACAAGGGCCTGGTCAAACGTGACGATCCCGCCATGCTGGCCTTCTCCTACACCGCGCCGATCTCCGCGCTGATCCACCTGTGCGATCGCGAGCCGGAAAAAACAGAGGATGCAATCCGAAAGATCGAAGCCTTCAGCCGGCATTTTATCAAAAGCTATGGAATGGCGGACCACGCCAAAGAATACGCTAAAACTTAAAAGGAGAGAATCAGCATGGTAATCGGGATCATTGGAGAAAACTGCAGCGGAAAATCCACCTTGGCGAAAAAAATCGCGGAGACGCTCGGCGGTGAAGTCATGAGCGGCAAAGACTATCTTCGGATGGCAAAATCGGAAAGCGAAGCAACGCTCCTTTTCCGGAAGAAGCTGAACAGCGCGGTATCCGGAAGCAACGTCATTTATGTGATCTCAGAATTGGATCACCTACAGCTTCTCCCTGACAGTGCTGTACGGATTCTGGTCAGCGCGGACATTGATACGATCAAGGAACGCTTCCGCGCAAGGATGCATGGACAGCTCCCTGCGCCGGTCGCCGCTATGCTTGAGAAGAAGCACGGCATGTTTGACGGCGGAAGCTATGACTATCACTTTGACGGTGTAAACGGCGACCCTGACGCCCTGTGTGCGGCCCTGAGAAAGGCAGCAGAAAGCGAAAGCTGAAATGAGATGGAAACGGAAAGACTGATCATAGACCCGATCCGGGAGACCGATCAAGAGGATTACTTTCTCAATATCTCCCATGACAAAAAGGTGCTGGAAACCTTTATCTGCCGATATGCGGATACCCTGGAGGAATTTGACTTTTCCTCCTATCCGGGACGGCGGGACCTGTTCGCGATCCGTCTGAAGGAAACGGAACGGCTCATTGGCATTCTCAGCCTCTTTGACGAGAAGGACGGCGCCTGTGAGATCGGCTATGGGATCGGGTCCCGGTTCTGGAACCGGGGCTACGCGACGGAGGCGGTCAGACGCTTTCTGGAATACCTGTTCCGGGAAAAAGGGATGAGAAGGGTCTGCGCTTCTTTCTTCACCGGGAATGACGCTTCCCGCCGGGTGATGGAGAAATGCGGCATGACCTACGATCACTTCACGGAGAAAGAACTGACCTATCTGGGCGTCGAGCGGGACCTGACGTATTATGCGATCCGCCGAAAGCCGGAGGTTATCCTTTTGAACAGCTTGGAGGAACCTGATATGAACCGGAAAGCCCTTGTCGTCATCGATATCCAAAATGATATCACCAGGCACTACCGGGACATCCTTGACAGACTGAACGCCGCCATCGAATGGGCGGCGGAAAGCGGCATGGAAATTGTCTATATACAGCACAACAATCTCTCCCCGGGAACCCGTACCTTCAAGCCGGGCACCAAAGGAGCGGAACTTGTGCCGGAGCTCAGGATCGTCTCGGACCATATTTTCGTGAAAACAAAGGCCAACGCCTTGACCAGCGAGGCGTTTTCGGAATTCATCCGGTCAAAGGAGCTCCGAGAGTTTTATATCACCGGTGCCGACGCCACGGCCTGTGTGAAATCCACCTGCTTCAACATGGCAAAGGCCGGATATGCCGTTCACGTCATCTCCGATTGCGTGACCAGCTACGATCTGAAGAAGCTGCCTGAAATGTTCGCGTATTATTCGGGCAAGGGATGCGAGCTCAGAACGCTGGCAGAATATCAAAGCGCGGGAGACCGGCCATGAGCAAATATGACCTGCATTGGGAATATAAGAAATTGGACAATCACAATTTCACGGGTCATTCGTTGGATGATTTTGTCCGCCGCCAGACTGTTGCGGAGAGTTGGAGAAAGACAGACGACGGTTGGAAGCTTGTGCCGAACGCCTATGAAGAAAACTGGCCGCTGGCGCAGCGCCGGGAAATCGCGGAAGACCTGGCGCGTCATATAAACCTTGACCAGACCGGCTTCGGCGCCTTCGACGGCGAGCGGCTCATTGGCTTTGCGACCCTCTCCCACCGGATCTTCGGCGCCGCGGCCAGATCTGTGCAGCTGGTTTGTTTTCAGGTATCAGAGGAATACCGGCGTCAGGGCGTCGGCAGGAAGCTCTTTTCCATGGCTTGTGAAGAGGCCCGGCGGCTGGGTGCGGATAAACTGTACATTTCGGCGCATTCCTCCAAAGAATCACAGGCGGCATACCGGGCGCTGGGCTGTACGCCTGCGGAGGAGGTCCGTGCGGGCCTGGCAGCAGCGGAGCCCTTTGACATCCAAATGGAGTACAGATTATAAGAGTATGGTATTTGAGAAAGTGAGGTTTTGAAATCATGCGGATCTATGTTGATTTTGACGATTGCCTGTGCGAGACGGGAAGGGCCTTCTCAAAGCTTGCGCTGGAAATGTTCCAGAAGCATGTTCCCTATGAGCAGATGCGATATTTTGAACTGGACAGGTCTTTTGGCCTGGATGCGGAACAATACGAGCGCTTTATGCTTCGGGCGCACCGGCCGGAGATCCTGTTGTCCTATGACGCGACGCCGGGCGCCGCGGAGACCGTAAACGAATGGATCTCCCGCGGACACGAGGTATCAATCATTACCGGCCGCCCATCCAGCGCTTATGAGCCGTCCCGTATCTGGCTGGACGCGCATGGACTGAAGAACGTCAGACTGTATTGCCTCAATAAATTCGGAAGGGATTACTTTATCAAAAACAGCAGCAGCACGCTGGAGCTGGAAGACTATTACAGGATGCAGTTTGATTACGCGGTTGAGGATTCTCCCAGGGCGTTCCGTTTTTTCGAGCATCTGCCGGAGCTCAAGGTTCTGGTGTTTGACAGACCGTGGAACAAAGACTGTGTTTTCCCGAACGGAAACTACCAAAGATGCGCCGATTGGGAGTGCATTCGCTGGATCGTTGCAGGCGCGTGAGAAAGAGACGCGCAATCAGAATTGTTCAGGCAACCAGGAGAAAGAGATGGAAGCAGTATTTGGAGACAATTCCTGTATCGATTCATGGATGCGGCTTGTTCGGGAGGTCAGACGGAGCTTTCCCGGTCTGGAAACAGAAGAGAGCTTAGCGGAGCATAAGCAGACCGTGTTGAAGTTCATGGGCAAGCAGCAAGCCTTATGCGTAATGGACAAAGAAACCGTCGCAGGGGTGCTTCTGTTTTCGCGCAGCAGAAACATGATCTGCTGTCTGGCTGTAGATCCCGCGCATCGAAGGCGGGGGCTTGCTTCGACCCTGCTGAGAAAGGCGTTGGACGAATTGGATCGAAGCAGGGAAATCACAGTCACAACCTTTCGAGAAACGGATGAGAAAGGGATCGCGCCAAGGGCTCTGTATCGAAAATTCGGATTTCAAGAAGGCGAACTGACAGAGGAATTTGGGTATCCCAATCAAATATTCGTTTTATACCCTGATATCGGATCTATGCCGAATGCGATCCTGGAAAGCGACGAAAGAAATAAACGCTGCCGTGAATCTAATCGGAATCAGCAAAAGGAAGGGCATTAAGATGGAATATTACAGCACAGTTACACTGAAAGACGGCAGAGCCTGTATCCTCCGGAACGGAACGGCGTCGGACGGGCAGGCGCTCCTTGATGTTTTTATTCTGACCCACGGGCAGACGGATTATCTGCTCACCTACCCCGGAGAGCACAGCTATACCGCAGAGCAGGAAGCGGCATTTCTGCAAGAGAAAACGGACAGCGCCGATGAGATTGAGCTTCTCGCGGAGCTGGACGGAAAGGTCGTGGGCAGCGCCGGGATCGGCTGTGTCGGCCGAAAGGAAAAGCTCCGGCACCGTGCGGAGTTTGGCGTCAGTGTGGATCAGGCCTGCTGGGGCCTCGGCATCGGACGGGCGCTGACAGAGGCCTGCATCGAATGTGCCAGAAAAGCGGGCTATGCGCAGCTGGAACTGGAGGTCGTGGCGGAGAACAGCTCCGCCATCGCCCTGTATGAGAGCGTGGGCTTCGTGGAATACGGCAGAAACCCCAAGGGCTTCCGCTCCCGCCTTACCGGCTGGCAGGAAGTCGTGCTCATGCGGCTGGATATGGAAAGCCAAGCGAATGGCGCATATTGATATCAATTGTGCGAATACTGCAGAGAGGTGTTGTTTATGGCGTTCGATTTCAAAAAAGCGTACAAAGAATTCTACTTGCCAAAGAATACGCCCGGCATCGTAACCGTGCCGTCCATGAATTTTATTGCAGTCCGGGGACAGGGCGATCCCAATCAGGAGGATGGCGCGTACAAGCAGTCCATCGGGCTGCTGTACGGCATCGCCTTCACCATCAAGATGAGTAAAATGGGAGATCATCGCATCGACGGCTATTTCGATTACGTCGTTCCTCCCCTGGAAGGTTTTTGGTGGCAGGACGGAGTCCAGGGCATTGACTATGCGCGCAAAGATGCCTTTCGGTGGATCTCCGTGATTCGTCTGCCCGATTTCGTGACCGCAGAGGATTTTGCGTGGGCCGTCGAGGAAGCGACAAGAAAAAAGAAGACAGACTTCTCGAAAGCAGAGTTCCTGACCTATGATGAGGGGCTGTGCGTTCAATGCATGCACGTAGGTTCCTATGACGATGAGCCCGCTGCGGTTGCCCGGATGCATGCATACATGGAGACCCAGGGATATGTTCTGGACATAACCAGTCAGAGAATGCACCATGAGATTTATCTGAGCGACGCAAGAAAAGCGGCGCCGGAAAAGCTGAAAACTGTGATTCGACACCCGATCCGAAAGGGATAGCGGCAGAACAGATCCAAGCAGGAACTGACAGGACAACAGCCGGGAACCCCTCCGGAACCGCCCGGTCCGCAAGCAGGTCCGCGACGAAATGCTCATGGAACAATGCATCCCCTGTGAGAAGCGCTCGAAAAAGAAGCAGCGGGAGCTGAACGCCGCCCGCCGCGGTGCCTGGACCATCAACCCGGTGACCCGCAAACCTGCGAATCCAAAGCCTATAACCGCAAAACGGCACGGAAGTGGAAAGACGATTCCCACTCCGTGCCGTTTGATTCTGATTTTGCGCCGTTGTAAACAAAGAGAAGCGTGATCGTTCCTCTCTCTCTGTAGCGGCGCACAGTGTGCGCCACGTTTCTGTCGAATGTTACAGTAGATTACTGATATGTTTTCTGTTTGAAATAACGCTATTTACCGATTCGCTAAGAATGATTCTGTTAATTGATTGAAGCAGGTTATTTGATCTGCTTTGTAAATTTGCATTTCGGATAGCTGCTGCAGCCCATAAACGCGCCGTACTTTCCTTCCCGGCGTACCAGGGGGCTGCCGCAGAAGGGGCATTTCGTTTGAATATCGGTCACGTGCTGCGCCTTCTGCTCTGCGGTTGCGTTGGTGAGCGGCGTCAGCTTTTGCGCAATTTCCTGTATTTCCTCATGGGTATAGACCACGGAGGCGAGCTTGAAATGGCGGCGGAGCTGCTTCAGCATATCCGGGCGGCGCACGATGAACAGCCGGTCTACCTGCTCCGGGACGCGCTTCAATGTGCAGCGCTCCGAAAAGACAATGCAGGATGTAAAGGCTTCAACGGGCTTTCCCAAATAAGCGGCAAGCGCTTTGATGTGGTTTCGATTCTGGCGGATCGGGTTGTAAAATTGGTGCTTTTCCCCGTTTTGCAGACTTTGGGTCCATTTTAGTTGCTCTGCGTCTCCGAAGATCCAGCCGCTGTAATTCTTGCTCTCAAAAACGACGATCCCCTTCTCATGGACCATAAGCAGATCAATTTCGGTTGTCTGCCCGTTCTCCAAAGGAATATAGACGTTTTTGAGAACCACAAAGTCCCCGTCCAGATTGTGATTTGTCAGGGCATACTCCGTTACATATTCACCAAACTGCCCTGTATTCTCATAATTCATGAGGGACTTGATCAGCCCAGGCTGTTCTCCTTTCAGAATCGCGAGCAGACTCATGGATACACCTCCGAATAGATATCACGTTTTCAAGATAGTAGCTCTTCTCCGCCAAATTGTCAAGTCTGAAGATAGAGAGTCTGGGAAGAAGCTGCGCGGTCAAGATTTGCGCCGCATTAGACAAAGAGTCCCGGCATTTCCGCAGGAGGTGGCGCTTACGTTCTTGCCAGGTATTCCTTGATACGCTGCCAATCCTTCTTTTGCAGTTCAATCCCGGTTACTCCCTCGGAGTCCTTCAAACGGCTGCGATTCAGCGTTCCCATAGTGCCGCAATGGGCCTCCGCAAAGACATACGCACGCTTGCCGGAGGGGAAGGAAAGTTCCACCGGGTTTTCTTTGCTGACGATGAAGGCGTTATAGTATCGGAAGCGGACCTTCTGTCCGTAGGCCATCATCACGCCGTGAAAAGCGTTTCTCCCCAGGCAGATGATGATTTCCGGCTCAATAATCTCCGCAAGGCGGAGGAAGAAGTCCTTGTTCTCCCGAAGCCAGCGCTGCTTGAATCCGCCGGAAAAGCCCCTGTTCCGGTAGCCCAATACGAAATTTGTGAAGAACAAATCCGGATTGTGGGGACTGCCATCGGAAATATCATAACCCAAGCCAAGAGAGGAAAAGAGCGCAATCAAGTGCTCGTCTGTGATGCTTGTTCCCTCCATCCGGTAAGCGCTGCGCCTGCCGCAGTTGAATTCTTCAAACTGCGACATGTACGATTCAGAGCAATCGCCAGGGCTGCCCCAATCCTGCCCCACCAGCATGATCCGGGCGTCCAGGCACCCTCGCCCCTGCCAGTAGGTCCAGAGATTGATTTCTTCGCAGCCATCATACCAACTCAAATACAGCGGCTCATGCCGATGATGCTGCGCCTCGTTTTCATAGAAGCGCTTTACATCGCCAATCAATCCCCGGTATTGTTTTTCTTTGTCCATGACGCCTCCAAAGAGTAGAGTCAATTCAGTTCCTTTTCCCAATACCGCTCCGCGTATTCCCGGTAGCCGTGCTTGGCATAGAAAGCGTAGGATTCAAACCACTGCTCCCTGGGCTCTCCCAGGTGGACTCTGGAAAGCCGGATGCCCTGACGGCGCATTTCCTCCTCTGCCGTTTCCAGCAGGGCGCTGCCGACGCCCTTCCGCTTCTCCGCGGCCTTCACGTAGAGCCGATGCAGGAAGGCCTCCTCTGTGCCGGGGATTATGGAGAAGCCCACGCAGCCGATCACCCGGTCCTTATCGTCCAACGCCAGCCAGAAGCCGTCGCCCCGGTCCAGATAGTTCCCAGACACGTCCAGCAGATCCTCATTCAGCCGCGGCACCCGCCCCAGTGCGTCCTTCGCCTGCAGCACCATGAAGATCATATCGTCCCGATACCGGGCGTCATAGGGAATGATCTTCATATTATCCGAACAGAACCGGAACAAGGAAGAATCCGATCATATTATTCAGGAAATGCGGAACGAAGCTGATTAGACAGTTTCCGGTCTTGCGGTACAGAATTGCAAAAAGGATCGCGTCGATGAAGATTCCGCCAAGGTCCCACGCAACGATACCCGCAGGGCCTGCGGCATAATGTACCGCGGCAAAGATCACGGCGCCGACGATCGCAACTGACCAGAACGGAAGCTGCTTCATGCCCTTTCCCACAAAGAACGCGCGGAATTCGATCTCTTCCCCGAGAACGGAAACGGTCTGATTAAACAGCAGCAGCGGAAGCTGATCAAGCCCCGGCAAATTCACCCGCCCCAGCACATGGTCTACATAGGCTCTGCCGAACACGGCCTTGCTCAGGAGCATTTCCGCCGGAGTCAAAAGAAGCATCAGAAGAATCAGGGGAATGACGCCCGGCTTCTTCAGATCGGAAAAGAAGCGTTTGAAGCTAAGCCCGGATTCGGAATCGGGCGTTTTTTCAACGCCCTCGATGATGAAGAAACACGCCAGCCCCGCGATGTGGATCAAAGCGGCAGCAATCACAGAGGACGTTGCGGCTTTGACCGCAACCGCGATGATCATGACAGCCATTCCGATGAACGTAATCATCCTGACGCTGTCTTTTTTCGTTGAATGAGTCATAGATCTATCTCCTTTCCCGTTCATCGGATAGGGAATGATTTTCATCTGATTGCTTCTCCCGCAGCGACTTCCCATAAAGATACCTGCCAGTCAAAAAAACGCACAGCCCAAAAACAGAGGATAACAGCATAACCTCGTATCCCAATTTTGTTATTTTGCCTTCTTCCGTTCTTAATTCATTGTTTTTCCCAAAGAGTTTCATCATTGTTCAGCCTCCATGCCGGAATTTGAATGCTTTCGATTTGCCAAGTTATATTATAACATACCACGAAATAGGCGAAAATCAACCTATGTAAAAGCAAATAAGCGAATACGTCCGCCAAACCAGGCAACCATCAGAAGCCTCCGCCCCGCGATCAATATTTGCGCCGCAGTAGGCAAGGACTACCGAGCAGGTCGGAAGAATGCTGGATTGAACCGATACTTGCCCTTGCCCATGCCGCTGACCGCCTCAGTAATGCCGGCGTCAGTCATCTTTTTCAACAACGAAGAAGCCGGGGTGATTGTGATTTCCAGGACAGGGACGACCTCGGATCGGCCAAAGAACCGGGTGAGTCCAAATACAGTATACAGCTTCGCGGCGTTTTCTGCCGAGCGTTTAGACAGTCCGGCAGAGACCATTTTCTCAATGTACTGTTTGCTTTCGCCAATGTACTGTTTTTCGCTGTCAATGTACTGTTTGCTGCTTTCAATGTTCTGTTTCTTGAATTCGCTGCGGATGTGCAGGGTCCTGTTTTGCAGAAGATGATTCTCTCCCAGCAGCAGATCCCGCAGAAACAGCTCCAGATACTCCGTCGTCTCATGGACACCCTTTTGCAGGTTTGAATAATTTGCCCGGACCATGGCGTTGCGGAAATACCAAGCGTTATCCCGGAAAACGTCATTTGTTACGTGGAAACCTAGGGACCGAAGATACAGGGCAAAAAACACCGCAGTTGTCCGGGTATTGCCCTCGCCGAAAACATGGATTTGCCAGAGACGGGAGATGAATCTGGCAAGATGCCGGATGACCTCGTCCATGGAGAGCCCATCATACCGAAATGCTTTTTCTTGGCCAAAATCGTATTCCAGTGTTGCCCGAAGCTCCGACCAACCGCCGTAGGTGACGGTATCCCCGTCAAGCACCCACTCGCTTTTTGTTATGTTATAATCGCGGAGCTTGCCCGCATGCTTGTAGATGCCTTCAAACAGCCGCCGGTGAATGGAAAGGTATTGCGCCGGGGAGAAGGAGAATCCCTGCTCCTGCAGGATGGCGGAAATCCGTGTGGAAACGATGTCTGCCTCATCTGTACGTGGCTGTTCCTGCTTCCTGCTGGTTTTGTAGTGTAATCCAAGATGGTAGTAAAACTCCTATCAGATTGATCTTGCAACTCCTTATGTTTGAGAGTAGTGTAATCCAAGATGGTAGTAAAACCGATTGCCGAGGAGGAACCCATGAGAGCATGTTTGAGAGTAGTGTAATCCAAGATGGTAGTAAAACAATCGTCCTTTGACACATCCGGGAAGTCAAGTTTGAGAGTAGTGTAATCCAAGATGGTA
>JAFSLL010000300.1 GCA_017448455.1 Oscillospiraceae bacterium
CAACGAAATATGGGGGAATTCCCGAGTGGCCAAAGGGGACAGACTGTAAATCTGCTGGCACTGCCTTCGGTGGTTCGAATCCACCTTCCCCCACCAAACCCGGACGCGAAAGCGTCCGGGTTTTCGGCTTTTCAGGGTGAATTTATGCTGTTGTATCGCTCATTTGCGTCTCGAAAGAGTGATTTTTCCTGTGCCCCGTTCGGAAGCACCCTTTAAACCACCCTTACACCGTTGTTTTCTAATGGGTCAAGTGACCCATAAGACGATCCGTCACGCATTCGTTTTTGGAGCTTGCGTTTCGCTGCTTTCCCGAACGGTACGAATGAAGGCGTCCATTCGATTGGCGCTTTCCCGCTTCATTCCCGGCGTCGCGTGCGCGTAGGTCGAAAGGGTAAACGCGGCGGTCGCGTGGCCGAGATTCTCCTGGACCGTCTTAATATCGTCTCCGGCCTGAAGACTGTTGACGGAAAACGTGTGGCGAAGATCGTGGAACCGAAGCTCCTCCATTCCGAGCTCCTTTGCGATACGCTTGAAATTCATCCAGAGGGTCTTGTTGTTGATATAGCGGCCCAGCTCCGTCGTGAACACAAGATTCTCGCGGTTGTCCCAGGCTGATCCGGCTGCTTCTGCCCATTCCTGCTGGCGCTTTTTCTGCTCCCGCAACGCGTCCATGACGGCGCTTGCGGGGGTCAAGCAGCGTGGCCTGCTGTTCTTGAGCGGAGAAAAATGATACTCCTTCTCGCCCTTTGCGCGGTTGTGCTGCTTGTTGATCAGAAGCGTTCCCTTCTCGAAGTCCACGCAGTCCCAGGTCAGGCCGAGTAGTTCTCCCTGCCGAAGGCCGGTAAACAGATCGACGAACAGCGGCAGCTCGTAGGGATCTCCCTTGATGGCCTGGAGAAAGGCGCTGACGTCATCAATATCCATCGTTTTGACCTCCTCCTTCTCGATTTTCGGGAGAGTCGTTCCTTCAGACGGATTGATGCGAAGATAGCCGTTGATCTTCGCCTGCTCCAGTGCCGCGTGCAGGGCTCCGTGAACATTCTTTACCGTCTTGGGAGACAGGCCTCGTTCATTGATCAGCTTGTTGTAGAGAAGCTGGATCTGATGGGTCGTGAGCTTGTTCAAGCGGATCCTCCCCAGGTCCGGCTTCAGGTGGATGCGGATGTGCATTTCGTAGCTGGCCTTGGTTTCCGGACGAATATTGATCTTGTATTCCTTCAGCCAGGTGTCCAGCCATTGTCCTACGGTCATAGTCGTCGGCTCAAGATAGGTGCCTTCCTTGATTTCTGTCAGGGTTTTGTTCAGCTTGTCGCGCACCTCGCGTTTTGTCTTAGCGTAAACAGAGCGTGTAAGCTGTTTGCCGGTTTCCGGATGATAGCCGACGGTATATCGGCCCTCCCACATACCGTCTTTTCTTTGACGAATCGTGCCGCTGCCAGCGTCGCGGCGTTTCTTTGCGGGCATATTACCTCACTTTCTGTAGAATTTATAATGTCCTTGCCAGTCCATTTCGGTTTACATAATATATCCGATTGTGGTGGATTGCAAGAAGTTTCTACCTGTCGTTTTTTACAAAGTTTCTTCCATGGTTTTGTGCGTAATGACTGTGTCTGTACGATATGTGCGATATGTACGGTATTTCCTCCAGTGGGAACAATATCGCACATACCGTACATATCGCACGTGGGTCAGATTGCTTCCGCTTCCCCGGCTGTGAGCCGGAGGAGCTTTGTGTTGGCGACGCGCTTTGCGCTGAACTGAAAGCCGTAGTGCTCGGCCAGCAGGCTGGCGTTGGCGTTCAGAATCCGGACCAGGGCGTTGGGCTTCACGTCGAACTCCGCGTCCTGGGCTGTCAGGGCCTCGGCAAGCTCCGTTGCCGTTCCCTCCCAGGCCTGCCGTTCCAGAATAAAGGCCGCGATTTGAGAAAGCTCCCGGTCCCTGGAGGGCCGGAAACCGCCCACCGTGCAGTCCTCCAGGACCCAATCCATAGGATTCTTCTGGAAGCAGAGAGACAGCTCCATATCCCGGATATCCCTTCCCGTGCCGAAGAGCTTGGTCCGGTTTTCCGCCCGGTTATCCTTGAGCATGACGAAGGTGTTGTCGGCGCAGCCCATGAGGCCGGTGGTGCCGGAGACCATCTGAAAGGGATCGTTGGATTTGGCCTTCCGTGTGTGGTGGATGGCCAGGAGCGTGACGCCGAAGCGGTCCGCAATGCCCTTCAGCCGCGTCATAGCGTTGTAGTCCCCGGCGTAGCCCGCCTTCTCGGAGCCCAGCTCCCGGATCTTCTGCAGGGTGTCGATGATGACGATGCCGACCTTCGGGTGCGTGGACAGGAAACCGATCAGCTGTTCCTCGAGGCCGTTGCCCATGATCTCGGCATCCGTGGCAAGGTAGATCGTCCCGGTCTCGCCGCCCGTGACCTCGATGAGCCGCCGCTGCAGGCGATCCAGGGTGTCCTCCAGGCAGAGGTACATGACCTCGCAGGGGCGACTGGCAAAACCCCAGATGGACTGTCCGGTGGAGATCCGGTGCGCGAGCCAGAGGGCGAGCCAGGATTTGCCGATCTTGGACGTTCCGGCGAAGAGGGTCAGGCCCTTGGAAAGCAATCCGTCCACTACGAAAACGGGGTCATGGAACTCCATGTCCATGACCTCGTCGGAAGTGACGTAATCCAATTCTGTGATCCTGATCCCGAACATCCGGCAGAGAAAGCGGATCGCCTCATTCTCCGGCATCCGCAGGTTCTCCATGGCGTAATCCACCACGTCGCCTCCGGCACCGCAGCCGGTCAGCTTGGGGCAGAGCCAGGTGCCGTCCTCGTTCAGCCCCGCCTGCCCGCCGCAATGCGGGCAGACCGTCAGCGCCGGCGGATAAAAGTCCACGTTCCCGTTTCGCAGGAAGTCCTTCAGGTGGGGCCGGAGCTGCTCCCGGAGCTTGGAGGCAGCTTCCTTATCCATGATGCGCCTCCCTGGTGTGGATGCCCTGGGTCTGGGCCTTTTCCCGGAGGCCCTGCTTCCGTTCCTCGGAATAGGGCGCCGTCAGGCGGAAAGCGCAGCGGCGCTTGTCGATCTCGAAGCTCATGCGGCCCTCGCCGTCGTCGGACACGATCCGGCACAGATCGGGGTACTGCCGCGCAAAAGCGGTGAGCCGGTGCTTGAGATTCGTGTTGTGGGTGTCGATCTCCATGACGGGATCGGCCTCGTTGAAGTAAACCTGGGTGAATTTCTCTTTCTTTTTCAAAATGGATCCCTCCGTAAAAATCAGTGTTTTTTCAGCCCTCCGCGTCCGGGTCAAGACCCGGAAAAAGAGGCCGATTTTTCGATAGAAGCAGCCCCAATGACCCGTTGTAGCATTGGGACTGCTTCTGTGGTGTGATTTGCAATTCCTGCAGGTCAAGACGGAATTATCTGGCGTCCCAATCAGAGCGATTTTCGCCGGTGCGGGAAACGGCTCCGCGCCCTGGAGAAGAGGCCGCAAGCGCAGCCATTTCCCGGTCCTTTGCCCATTCGATGGCGTTATCGACGGTCTCCCCGCCCAGAGCCAGACGGACACGATCCAGATCCCGGGACTTTCCCTTCAGGCTGTCGTTCTCCTTTTCCAGCGTCCAGGTCCGCTCTTCATAATAATCGCGGGCCTTGGCCTCCCTGGCATACTTCTGGCGCAGATCCTGATAATCCTGCTTGAGGTCCAGATACTTCCGGTAGAGGGCCAGCAGCCATTTCCGCAGCTTGTCCACCACGTCGAAGGCCTTGCCGGAGCGGTAGTGCTTTCCGGTTTCCAGAGCCGCCGCCTCCGGCAGCAGTTCTTCGGTGCTTTGGACGTTCATTCCGACCAGCTGCTCCACGTCCTTGACCTTCGGGGCCAGCCGCTCCAGCCGTTCCTCGTACTGCTCTACCGTCTGAGACAGCTGCTCGACCTTCTCCCGGCCCTGCGTCTGCTCCTGGTTCAAAGTCTCTAGGGCCTTTTCCGCCTGCCCGGACCGTTCCCGAAGCATCGTGAGCCGTTCCTGCTCCTTCCTGGTTTTGAGCTGGAGGACGGACAGGTGAACGTCGTCGCTGCCGCGTTCGCCTCTCTGGAGATCGTAAAAGCCGGCGCTCTCCATGTGTTCGAAGAAGTGATCCTGGAGGAGCGAATAGGAGTTTTCCAGAACCGGCTTCCCGTTGGAGCCGATGACCGGGCGGCCTTCGTCGTCCAGCATGGGCGGCGACTTCCACTTTTTGCTGTGGCTGATTTGCACGATCCGTTTCTTGACCGTCCCGCGCAGAGCGGGGTCCTTGCACCGCTTGCTCCAGAGGATCTCCTTGACCACGACGGGGACGTACACGACGTGCAGGTGGTAGTGGTAGACGTCCCTGCCCAGCTCGTCCGAAAGACTGCGGTTGCGCTCGTCGGCGTGCATGACGGCGGAGATGATGTACTGCTCTCCGCCGACGATCTGGACGGCGCAGCGGTAGGCTTCCGTGAAGAAGTCCTTTGCGAAATCATAGCCGCCGCGGGAATCGAAATAGGCCGTATTCACGTCGAAGACCATCTCACCGAAGACCTTGGCGTTGTCGCGCAGGCCTCTGTCTGAGATGGTCTTATCGTTCAGCATATGGTTCAGGACGCTTTCATAGCTGGCGTCCGGCTGTTTGAAATGGATGTTCAGTTTACTCCGCTCCGGCACGATATCCGGGTTGGAGTACGATTCGTTTTTGCGTTCATTGTGGCGCTCCCGAAGGCCGATGCCGCTGCGTTGATACCCTTTCTCGCGGACAACGGTACGGTCAACGCCGTCGTTTCTTGCCATAAGCATCTCCTTTCAGTGCGGAGCCCGGAGCGAGACAGAAGGCCGCGACGGGGAGGTCATACACCTTTTTCAAAGTGTATGACCCACTATGACACTTTCAGCGGAGCTGCAAAGATGTCGTGGGCTCTCCGAGGGGGATGCGGCTGTTGCGACAGCCTACGCCGGAGATCTGAAGCCTTGCGGCTCCAAATCCCCTGCGCGGGCAGCCTGGATTGCGGCTGCCCTGTGCGGGAAAACCGTACTGCGGTCTTCCCGCAGCCTCCCTCGACGCGGCCTGCGTCTCGTCCGGGCGAGAGTGTGTTTGCGGGAGCCTATGGGAGTATAGAGGACTTTATGGGAAAATAGGGGCTTGCATTTCTCACAAAAGTACGCTATACTGCATACAGGACCAAATAAAAGCGGCTGTTTCCCGCCTGTTGCAGCAGGCGATTCGGAAACGGCCGTTTTTTACTGTACGCTTTCCAGGCTGTCCGTGTTCTGCTCCATCCAAGCCAGCAGCTTATCCTTCGCTACCAGCAGGCGGGAAGCAACGTGCAGGGTCGGGAAGTCTTGCCGGTGCAGAAGCTGATAAGCCCCGGCGCGGGAGATACCCAGGAAGTCCTTCAGCTCCTTCACGCTGAGAACGCTGGGCAGTTCATCGTAGCTCTTATACATGGTGCTTTCTCCTTTCGTTCAGATTTGGCCGTTTCGGACCCGGAAAAGGCCGGCCATCCGCCTGATCTGGGTTTCTGTTCATGCTTACATTCAATCACCTCCAAAACAAACCGCTCTCAAAAAGTGAGACCAGTTATTTTATATATACGGAAAACCCCAAAACAGTCGCTGGAAATCAGAGACTGTTCTGGGGCATCTACTCATATACGACATTAAAACGGCAAATTGTTCCATGCCACGAAAATTTTTTCTATAATTTTTTCATGCTTTTTCTTTTTTAGTTGTCTCAAAGCCAAGCTTCTTGCCTGTATAGGCCTCAAAGCTTCGCCCGATGGATTGAATCCGTTTCTGGACGGCGCTGTGCGTTTTGAAACCGAGCTTCCCGGCGATCTCAGAATACGTATAACCGAGGTGGCGCAGTTCAAGGATCCTCCTGTCCTTTTTGTTCAGCTGTTCGAGGAAATCCTCCGCGATGAGGTGGTCAACGGCGATCTTCTCTACAGAGAGCTCGGGATCCGAAGGCTCCCATCGCGGACCGCCCTGCTGGTTCTCCGCGTCCTGCTGCAGCGATTCCAGGGAAAGGACCTCTGTTTTTGCTCTGGAGTGGTTCCACTTCCGCAGAAAGTCCCGCTTTTGCGTACTGGAAGTCTTTGAGAAATCTTCATGACAAGGGTTCTATCGGGCGATCTTGATCACTTCATAAAAGTTTAATTCCTTCATTTGAAGCGCTACAAGGACTCGAATAATCGGCATATAATCGTCAAGCCTGGAATGGCCAACGCAAACATCGAGATGGCCGTATTTCCGAACCCAAGCCACAGCATCCAAAATAACCCCTGCTCGCTCCAGCATTCCAACCCAGCACGACGGCGTTGCAGAAAGCAGATGAGCCGGATCATTATAGCTGTAGGACTCAGGCGTTTCCTCCTGGCCCATTGCCGGCCAGACCATAAGAGAATACCCTATCATGACGCCGGACCAAAATACGTAGCTTTCCACGGTTGCAATTGTCTTCGGGTCATGCAGCAAGTCCTGTACGCTGCGGGAAAGGGTTTGGAGCTCTCTTGGCAGGAGTACCAGAATATCAACCGGCAAAAACAGGAAGGCCGGGATATACTGAGAGTTCACATACTCCACGGGTTTTCCGTTTTCCATACGCGTCAGCGTTGTCATATTAATTTGCCTCTTTTCCGTTTATTCTGCTTTATGCTCCAATTCAACAGCTTTTTGGATATAGTTCAACAATCATCAACAATTATCGTACTATATTTCCAGGGTCATAAAATGGTCTATTTTGTCTGTTGGGAAAACTATTTTTTAAGGGGCAGATATGTTGTTGTTGAAAAACAAGAAGCAAAACTATACAATAAATGGGAAAGGCAGCGTGATTACTATGAAAGACGCGATTGTCAGCGCCTGGGCAGATAGCGGCGCCAAAACAGGAGAGATCCCACGGCAGCCCCAAACCCTCGATATCATGACCGACGCGGAACTGAACGCAAAGCTGCAGCACAGCTATGAGCAGGCTGCCGCCGGAAAAGGCCGCCCCTTTCAGGAGGTCTTCGACGAGCTGGAAAGCTCGTCTATAGGAAGGTCCGGGAAGTTTTTCCCACATTCCCATTTGGAGACAGCCTTGTTCGTTACACATAGTAAGTCGGCCAGTTCTTGTTGCGTCAAGCCTTTTTTCTTTCGAAGCTCACAAATCACGCTGCCTGTATAAGCCGCATCCATATGCTCACCTCCTATGTTCAACTATACCAAGCACAATAATGATTGTCAATCGAGCGAAAGTAGACATCCGTAATGACGGGAAATATAGCAAATAGTAGAAAGGCTTTTCAAAAGAGCCAAACAAAAATATATTATTTGTATTGTAATTTGCAAAACAATGTAGTACAATAGGATTGAAAGGTGGTGTGATTACAATGAAAGACGCAACTGTGAGCGCCCGCGTGGAATACGGGGTTAAAACCGAAGCGGAGGATATTCTGCAAAAGCTCGGCATTCCTGTTTCTGTGGTGATCAACTCCCTGTACCGGCAAATCATTTTCCGGAATGGAGTGCCGTTTTCCCTGACCATTCCTGCCCAGCCGAAGACACTTGACACGATGACCGACGCGGAGTTGAACGCCAAGCTGCAGCACAGCTATGAACACGCTGTTACTGGAAAAGGCCGTCCCTTCTCCGAGGTCTTTGATGAGCTGGAGAAAGGGCTGAATTGATGGACGAATATGAGATCATCCTGACGCCGGACGCCGAGGAGGATCTGTGGGAGTTGCGGAATTATATTGCCGACGTTCTGCTCTCGCCGGATACTGCTCTGGAATACGTCCGCGCTGTCCGCCAGGAAATCGCCAGCCTCGCGCGGTTTCCGGCCCGTTTCAAGCCTATGGGCGACGAGCCCTGGCACTCCCGCGGCGTCAGAAGACTCCTTGCAAAGAACTTCTACGTGTACTACTGGATCGACGAACCGAGAAAGCGCGTCTATGTGATGAACGTGATTTATGCCAGGCGCGATCAGCTGCGGGCGTTAGTAGAGAAAACCTAATAGTATACCGGAACATCCCGAAATAGGCTAATTGTCTATGCCGGGATGCTCCCGTTTTCATGAAATTGATCGGTACAAGGGGGTATCAGTTGTATTGGGAATTCATTTCTGTGCGATATAGAAAAACCGAAGATTATATGTTATAATACAGAAAACGCTTCTGTACAGGATCTTTCAATGTGGTTTACAGATGACTTCTGATTGGTAAGGAGAAACAGAGTGAGAAAAGCAGCGTTATGTATTGGTAACAATGGCTATCAAATTCTTCCCAGATTAGCTTGCTGCATTTGTGATGCAACAGCAATCTCACAATCCTTAACAAGTCTTGGGTTCGAGACTATACTGCAGACAGATTTAGACCGAGAATCCATGACTAATGAGATAATTGAGTTTGCAGAAAAAGCTGATCAATACGATGTAATTCTGCTGTATTATGCTGGCCACGGATTTCAAGCAGATGGTGATAATATATTAGCGCCGATTGATTTGAATATAAATGCCCGCCCCGCTGCAATCAGGATGAGCGCATTTCCTCTGTCTGAATTAATGAATCAACTAAACAAATATCCAGAACAAACAAAGATTGTTATTCTTGATGCTTGCAGAGAAACGCTTGGCTATAGGGGAAGCTTTCAATATTTTGCGCCGGTCTCAGCGCCTCAGGGATCGGTCATTGCGTTTTCGACCTCTCCGGGACAGTCCGCAAAGGAAAATGATGCCACAGGTCATGGCAAGTACACAGAAGCATTGTTGCGATATATTTCTTTGCCGCGGGTTCCGGTTGAAACCGTATTCAAAAAAGTTCGTGAACTGCTAGTGTCTGAAACAGGAGGCACACAGATACCTTGGGAACATACATCCCTCATTGGAGATTTTTATTTTAATCCTGATACCATATATGATGGTATTACCTATACTCCAGAAGCGAAGGCTGATGGAAAGTTTCACTTTTCACAAGATAGCCCTATAAGGTCAATAGTTGAAGGCCTAAAATCATATAACTGGCCAACACAAGAAGCGGCAGAAAGAAAAATTTCTGGGCTTGATTATTCAGATTTAAGCAGTAATGAATTGTTCGTTTTAGGGCGTAATATTTATCAATCAGCATGTGGAAACAGCTATGCATGTCAGAGATTTATTAGTCGTTTCGCTAATAACAGCAGCATACCTCAAGCGGCAAAACTCCACATTCTAAATGGAATGGCATACGAAATATACTTTGACTCAGAGAATAATCTTAGAAGTGACTTTAAATCAGATTATTATAGTCCGGTTATTAGTTGTTTAGAACAAGCCCAATTCTATGCAAACAGAGAGTTTTTAGCTTCATTTTTGTGCAAAGTCGAACAACGCCCGATCTATATACCGGGGCAAAATGAAATCATGGATCTAAATATCAAAGGCCAGAACGAATCGGATAGATACAGAGTCCTTGATATATATTACCAAGGAAAACCTATTCTATTTGAAAAGGGCGGTTCAGAAAAACTGACTGGGAAGGAATACTCTTGTGAAGTCCCTTGCAACGAATTTGAACAAAGGATTGCATCAATTCTCGCAGCCCCACTTGATTGTGTTCGATTCCAATATGACGCACCTGTTAGACAAGAGTCCACACTGCTGATCCCTTATAACGGGTTTTGTATCCAGTATGGATTTTAAATAATAAAAGCGCCAAC
>JAFSLL010000301.1 GCA_017448455.1 Oscillospiraceae bacterium
GAAGGCAAGCTGTACCGAAGCGGCGACCTGGCGAGATGGCTGCCGGACGGGAACATCGAGTACCTGGGCCGAATCGACGAGCAGGTAAAGATCCGCGGATTCCGGATCGAGTTAGGAGAGATCGAGAGCGGCATCCGGAAGATCGAAGGGATCAAGGACTGCGCGGTAATCGCACGGACAGACGCCAACGGAGAAAAGGCGATCTATGCCTACATCGTCAGCGATGAGGAAATCAGTGTAAGCGAGATCCGGGATAGGCTGAGACGAAGCCTGCCGGACTACATGATCCCGGCCTATATGGCGCAGATTGAGCAGATTCCCGTGACCCGGAACGGCAAGCTGGACAAGCGGGCCCTGCCGGAGATCGAGGGGAAGAGTGAGCGCGAGTATATCGCGCCCAGAACCCTGGAAGAAGAAGCAATCTGCGCAGCCTTCTCAGAGGTCTTAAGCATTGAAAAAATCGGTATAGAGGATAACTTCTTTGAACTGGGTGGACATTCGCTGAAAGCGATCTGGCTGGTCAAACAAATTGAGGCGAGAACGGGCCGCAAAATTTCATTAAACGATGTTCTAAGGAGTGCTTGTGTAAAAGAGCTTGCGGAATTGATCATAGACGATGCGGAAAAAGAAAAAAATAATAATATCAAAAGCTATGAAACGCTCAGCCAGTTAACTGAGGGGAAAAACGACCCGGCGATCATCTGTTTCCCATTTGCGGGCGGCTTTGATTCATCCTATTGGAAGCTGTCAGAGGAAATTTACAAGTTGATTCCTAAAGCGACAGTCTATTCCCTGAAATATGCAAACTGGATAGAAATCGATTTCAATACCGCAATGAGGGAAATCACAGATGTTGCAGAAGAAGCAGACAGCGTTTTGATTTACTGTCATTGTGGTGGAGCAGGAATGGCGCTGAAGGTATACCAGCAGCTTACGAAAAAAAGTAAAGTCAAGCACTTGATTATTGGCGCAAGCTTACCAAAAAGACCTAAAAAGCTGTATGAGAGAATCCTCTTACCGAAGCGGTATGTAAGCGATGCGGAACTGAAGCAATCATTGACAGATTCCGGATTCGTATGGGATGATACACCGGATGATCTGCAGCAGGATGTGCTGAATCAGTTCCGAAAGGACGCCGAATCCTGCACCAAAGACATAGAAATGCTTTACGGAACGGTCATGAAAGATATTGCATGTACGGTAGTGGTAGGTGATGCGGATCCGGATATTCCCAGAATTGATCTTGTTCAGCCTCTATGGAATCGATTTTTTGAAAACCCGGTTGACATGGTTGTCCTGCCTGGAGCCAACCATTATTTCCACAAAGAACGGGCAGGCGAATTGGCAGAAATCATAAAAAAGTGTTGCATGCAATAATTGAATTAAAAACTGCGAGGCAACGTCAGACAGATTTATACAACTGCAGTAAAAGGACTGCTTAACCAGACAAAGACGAACGAGCAAACGGACCGATAATCTGACACGATATCGATTCAATAAGAAATACCTCATTTCCGGATGGCAACCCGCTGGGGGCGGTTCTGCGTTTCGCAAAACCACCCCCAGCGGGAACTGATGATTTGATTCTTTTTCTTGGCTTTTCTTGACAATCAGCGGCTTTCTATGCTATAATTGCTAAAACTCGTTGCACTGCATCAACACAATCTGTGCCATCTACAGTACAAACTGAGCAGGCAATACTTTCTCCTAACTAAAGGAAGTATGCAGCCGGGCCGTGAAAACGGCAGCAGAAGCAGCATAAGCGCATCTGCGGGACAGTATCATGTTCCGGGGTGCGCTTTTTTTGCCCCCGAACCGGCACAAATCATCTTCGGAGGTATTGTAATGAAGGAAGATACAATTGTAAACCGGCTTCCCTTGGTCGGGATCGTCGGGAACGTGGCGCTCGCTGCGTTCAAGCTGCTGGCGGGTATCGTCGGCAGGTCCGGCGCAATGGTATCAGACGCAGTCCATTCGCTCTCGGATGTGTTTGCCACGTTCATCGCTTGGATCGGCGTCCGGCTTTCCAGGCGGAAAGAGGACGCGGAGCATCCTTATGGGCATGAACGGTTGGAATGTGTCGCCGCGCTGATCCTCGGCCTGATCCTGGCTGGAACGGGTCTCGGGATCGGCTGGAGCGGCGTCCGCAAGCTGTTTTGGGACTGCGGGAGCATTGAAGTCCCCACGCTGCTTCCACTGATTGCCGCGGTGGTTTCCATAGCTGTCAAAGAGGGCATGTTCCACTATACGATGCACTACGCCAAAAAGCTGAACTCAGCAGCCTTCAAGGCGGACGCCTGGCACCACCGCTCGGACGCCTTCTCTTCTGTCGGTTCTTTCCTCGGTATCGGCCTGGCCAAGTTGGGCGTTCCAATCATGGATCCGATCGCAAGCCTTGCGATCTGCGTGCTGATTCTGAAGGTCGCGTATGACATTCTCCGCGACGCGCTGAATAAAATGCTCGACACCTCCTGCAGCGGGGCCTTTGAGAATCAGCTTCAGGAGTTTGTCGAAGCACAGAGCGGCGTCGGACGGGTCGATCTTTTGCGCACGCGGCAGTTCGGAAACAAGATATACGTGGACCTGGAGATCGCCGTGAAAGCGGACATCTCCCTGCTGGACGCTCATGGGATTGCGGAACAGGCACAAAATGCTGTCGAAGGAGCATTTCCCAATGTAAAGCACGTGATGATACACGTCAACCCATTGGTTGAACAAACGGCTTTTCCAACATCGATGGAATCCCATATTGCTGAACAGCGATGAGCCGGACGTGATCCTTCTTGAGGGCAAACGCATCTGCGTGCGAAGAGAGACGACGCGATCCGTGCTGTCGTACAGAAGTGGGAAGGAAAACGGAGGTCTGAAATGAGAAGGGCTGAGATAAGCGCAAAGCTGCGTGTCTTTCCTTATGATCCTGCGGAATACTGGGCCATTATGGGAAGCGCCATGGTGTTGTATGGCTTCCGGGAAGAGACCCATGACATTGATCTGGGCTGTACGAAAAAGCTAGCGGATGAGTTGGAGGCCGCGGGTTTCCTGTACAAGATCATGGACGATGGCAATCGCTGGTTTAGGCTGGATGAGAAACTCGAAGTTTTTGAAAACTGGCTGCATGATCATGTCGTCTTTGTTGATGGGGTTCCGGTTATTTCGGTTCAGGGCCTGCTTCAAATGAAACAGGTGCTTGGCCGAGAAAAGGACCTTCGGGACATTCGATTGATTCAGGAAAAACTGGAGGAAGAGCGCGGCGAAGGGACAGTATGAAAACGCCGCGAAAGAGTTTTCTTGTCCACCCGGAGCGCTATCCGGACTAGGATCCGGATTGGAACCCATTTTGCGACATTCAGAAATGAGCGCCGAAAAGACGGAAACAGAGCTTGCGGCTGCATCAGCGGTGAAAACGTGCAAGATAAGCGAGGACAAGCTGACAGACGAGCTGGCCAAGGGAAAGCCGATGGAGAAGATGATAAGATAGAGGAGGATCTTGAATATGACGATCGATACAGAACGGCTGCTTCTGCGTCCGTTTACGGAGGCGGACGCCGCTGACGTGTATGAATATCTGCAAGAACCGGCGGTGCACTGCTTCGTCTGCATGAAGCTGCATTCCCTCGAAGAGGCGGCGGAGGAGATGAGACGCCGCAGCGGGGAGACGGAGTTTTACTTCGCCATCGTTTTGAAGCAAACCGGCAAGGCGATCGGCGAGATCGACGCTTATCCCGAGACCGGAGAGCCCCATGCCGACGAAAACACGCCGAAGGACACCCTCAGCCCCTGCTGGATGCTGAACCTTGAATACGCCGGGAAGGGCTACGCCTATGAAGCCGCCCACGCCTTCTTCGATTACCTGTTCCGGGAGAAAGGCGCGCGGCGGATCTACGCCTATACGGAGGATTACAACCTGCCCTCTCAACGCCTCTGCGAAAAGCTGGGCATGCGCCGGGAAGGGCTGTTCCGGGAGTTCGTCTCCTTCGTGAAGAATCCGGACGGTACGCCGCTGTACGAAAATACATACCAGTACGCCATTCTGAAAAAAGAGTGGCGGGGATGAAAACAATATGCTCTGATCCATGACAGGGAGGAAAACCCTATGCCTGAACGACCCATCGTAAAGGACCCCATTTTTCTGGCCAGGAAGTCCAGGTCGGCGACGGCGGAGGATCTTCCCGTTGCCCGGGATCTGCTGGACACCTTGGCCGCGCATCGCGGCGGCTGCGTCGGCATGGCAGCCAATATGATCGGGGAAGCGGTACGGATCATCGTCTTCGACAACGATGGCGCCGACGCTGTGATGTTCAACCCGGAGATCGTGAAGGCCTCCGAGCCCTACGAGACCGAGGAGGGTTGCCTCTCCCTGACCGGCGTGCGCAAGACCAAGCGC
>JAFSLL010000302.1 GCA_017448455.1 Oscillospiraceae bacterium
CTTTTATTGATGCTTTACCGGAAAGATATTCCTCGACCCTCTCCTGCATCCATTCAGGTGTATGTCTGCGTCTGCTCATAAATAATCCTCCTGATGTAGACTTTGGTTATTTCCCTTGTCTACTTCAGGAGAATCATATCACACCGTAAGGAGGTTGCCACGCTTTGTGAGATAGCCGTTCAGTGGTTCTCCGTTGACAAACTCCATGGCAAAATACGCGGTGTTATTCTCCTCAAAGTACCGGTAAATCTGAACAATATGCTCATCCCCGATGAACTGGGCAAGTGTTCTCGCCTCTTCCAGGAACTGCTGCTTGCCTGCTTCAAACGCGTCAAGTCGCTGATCCGTATGAAACTGGATCTCTGACACCCCCGGCACGCGCATGACGTATTCCGTAGGGAAATACTCCTTGACTGCGATGCGCTTTCTGGTCTGAAGCTCCTGCGCCAGATATGTCACACCGAAGCCGCCCTGTCCAAGAACGCGGCCGATGACAAAGCACCCGTTCAGAACAGCCCCTACCCGGAGGGCAGTCGGATGGCTTCTGAGATTTTCCGCGTTATCATACCCGCATGTCTCACAGGCAAAACCTTCTTTTATCTCATTAAAGCAGTTGCCGCAGATGGCCATTACTCTCTCCCCTATACCTGCGACGGATGGATCGTGAGCCTTTCACTCCGTCTGAAAATAATACTACGATCACAGTATAACACAGAATTACAAAAAATGTACTTACCTCAGAGCAAAGAACCCATAATTATTTGAATCCTGCGGCATGAAGCAGCCATTAGTCTGACTTCGGATGGTGAAAGATATTATGTAAACTATTCTCTTTGAGTGAAGCAGCCCGGTCACACGACCGGACTGCTGTTTTTACGAGTCTAAGTGTGTCATGAGATCGTCCCTGACGCAGAGATTCAGAGCAAGGAGCGCAGGCCGGGAATCAGTTTCAGAAGCTTTGTCACGAGAGTACCAAAAACGCAGATCAGCAGCACCGTCAGGAAGGTGCCCGGGAAGGTACCGAGCGCGTCACGGAGAAGCTGAGCCAAGGGCTCAAACTCGCGCAGATAGATATGCTGCAGAAGGTATACACCAAAGGCGGCTGAGCCAAAGAAGACCAGAACGCGGGAAAGCCGCGGTCCCGGCTGATGATGCAGGAAAAGAGATCGTATGAGATAATAAAGGCCGACACTCGGAATCGCGGAGAGATTGCCAATATAGACCGAAGCGTTCTCCGGTGTCCAGCCGCCGAAATTGCGGCAGTACAGGTCCTGTGTCACGGCAGTCAGTGCAAGCGAGAGGAGGATTCCGCCGAGGACCAGCCAACCGTTACGCTTTGAAAAAGCATCGGAATCCAGACGGTTTTCCAGGTAGTTGCCTATCAGCGGGTAGAAGAGCGTATACTCGATGATGACCGGGAAGAAATCCGAATGAATCGTAACAGGATCCTTCAGCAGATAGAAGACTGCGAACTCGGACAGCTTCACCAACACCATGACGAGAAAAACATAGACATATTCCCTGTCCGTCATGCTGTTTGCCATCCGCCGCAGAATCGGCAACGCGACCAGAAATCCCAGATAGGCGTACAGGTACCAGTAGGAATACGCATGTCCGTAAGCAAAGAGAATGTCCGCGAAAGACCAGAGGGAGAAGTCAGAGAGCCGAAACGAAAGCGTGTACAGGTAGGACAGCAGAGAAAACAGGACGAGAACAATCACATACTTCAGCACGCGCTTCCTCAGGACCGTTTTGATGTCCTCCGTTCTGGGAAGCAGCAGCGCACCGGAGACCATAAAGAACAGCGGAACCGCCGTTTTATCCAGCGCGGAAAAGGCAGTAAAGAAGAGCCGCGAAAACGTCTCCGGGACAGTCAGATAATAGAGATAGAGATTCTCACCGGTATGGTTGGCCACCACAAAGAAAATGGCAAACATCCGGATCAGTTCCAGATGGATTTTCCGCTTTGTCATCCAATTCCGCTCCTCTCTTTGAAATCTGCATGTTCTGCCATGACGAGCTTACTCCCGCATCCCGTCTGTCTCTTCCGGTTGAGCCTGCTCAAGCGCGTGAAGCTCGGCGTGATATGCCGTCAGCCTTTCTTCCCAGAACTGCCGGGCAACAGGGGCATCCGTTCCGGGGAGATCAAACGTACGGCTCAGCTGCACCCCTAATGCGGAGGTGATCTTCCGCGCCCCGCGGATGTTAACGTGGCTGTCGTCCGCAAAATCCTGCTCCGGGTCGAGGTCTTTCCCCAGCAGATCCGGTCCGAGGAAGAGGAGATCCCGTTCCGCGGCAAACGCGTGGACCCACCCGAGCTCTGCGCTGGCTTCTTCGGTCTCCGTTGTCGGAAGGCAGGTCAGCACCAGGGTGATTCCCCGCTCGGCGCAAAGATCGGCGATCCGCTCCAGATAAGCCGTGCTCTGGTTGTTCAGGTCCGCGACCGTCTCCGGCAGCTCGGTCAGGATGCTGTCCCGGGCGAGCGGTTTTGTTACGAAGGCAGGGCCGAATCCGCACATCGCATTCCCATGATCACGGAAATCGGCTGCTGTCAATTCGCTCCAGCGGCTGTGGTAGAGCAGAAAAGGAAAGAGCATCTGCAGGCGCGAGCCGTTGTCCGCGAACAGGTCAAAAACAGCCTGTATTTTCGTCAGGCCCAGAGGCATCGTGTCAAAAACGATATGGTTATATTCAAGATTGCGGTTTGTCTTCTCATCGCGCAGCAGCGCGCAGTCGAGGACAACCACAGCCGGATACGCGCGTTCCAACGCGTTTTTCAGCATCCAGTATTCCGTGCCCATTCTGGTTCCGGGCCCTGAGAGGTTGTACGAGCGGATCCCGGTTTCCGCCCAGAGCTCCATGGGCGAGACACCATTCATCACATGGCTGGTGCCCAGAAAAAGCACATCGTAATCCACGTCCATACGATAAAAGTCCTGATACTGGTCCGCACTCTTCTTCATCATCAGGATTGGGGAACTGAGGCCGATCAGAAGCACTGTCAAAAGGAGCGTGGCAAGAGCGCACAGTAGATTTTTTCGTGTTTGTTTCATCTTCCGCCACCCTCAGAACTGGAAATAGATAAAGCCGGAGGCATTGAACTCCGGTCCCCAACGGCCGAAGAGCAGGAGAAGATAAAGAGAAATGCCAACAATCAGCACCCGAATCCAGGGCGGCTTCCGGCAGATCCTCTCCCGGATTACAAGTCCCCGTTTTTTGCAGAAATCAGCCAGCAGCAGCAAGATCACCGAGAGAAGCAGGAGAAGCAGATTTCCCCTATCCAGACCACAGGAGAGAAGGGTCTGTTCCGTCATGATGCCTCTGCTGCCGGCAGCCATGCAGCGGATCACGGCAAAAGCGTTTTCCAGACTGTCCGCGCGGAAAAAGATCCATGCAAAATCGACCAGCTGGAAGGTCAGCACACAGCTGATGACGCGGCGGATCCGTGAAGTCTCCGGGATGTGCAGCTTTGCGCGAAGCCGGGTACGGAGCGGCGCAAGGAGTTCTCCCACCACCTGATACAGACCGTTCAGTCCGCCCCAGATGACGAAGCTCAGATCAGCACCGTGCCAGAGTCCGCTGACGAGGAACACGATCAGGATGTTTCGCATCTTGCGCGTTTTCCCCCGGCGGCTTCCTCCGAGCGGAATATAAAGATAGTCCCGAAACCAGGACGTCAGGGAAATGTGCCACTTCCGCCAGAATTCAGCTACGGTCAGCGAGAGGTAAGGCGCGTTGAAATTGTCCATCAGGGAGATGCCGAGGATTTTCGCCGCGCCCATCGCAATCGTGGAGTAGCCGGCAAAATCGCAGTAGATCTGCAGGGCGAAGAGAGCCGTGGCGAGAACCAGTAGGGAGGCAGGAAATTCCCCCGGAGCGGCATAGACCGCGTCCACAATCACGGCGGCCCGGTCCGCGATCACGAGTTTCAGGAAATAGCCCCACAGCATGAGGAGGAAACCGTCCCGGATGTTCTCCCAGTCGAATTTTGCCGGTCTGTGCAGCTCCTGCAGCAGATGCCCAGAGCGCTCAATCGGTCCGGCAACGAGCTGTGGGAAGAAAGATACAAACAGCGCATACTCCGCGAAGTTCCGCTCCGCCGGGGTATCGCCGCGGTAAACATCGACGGTATATCCGATCGCCTGAAAGGTGTAAAAGGAGATGCCAACCGGGAGAAGAATATCACGCGCGGTCCATTCCGTCCTCAGGCCGAGACCGTTCAGTACGCCATAAAGAAGCTCTCCGGTGAAGTTAAAGTACTTGAAATAAAAAAGAATGCCGAGATTGATCAGCAGACTGACGGTCATCGCCGCGTTCATGCCGCGCCGGCATGCCGCCGGATCGGGACTTCTCTCCCGGATTCGGGCCAATGCCATGCCGCAAAGCCAGGTAACACAGGTAGAGGCCAGAATCAGCAAAGCATAACCGGCATGCCAGCTCATGTAAAAGACATAGCTGGCAAGGAGAAGAAAGAATTTTTTCCATTTTGAAGGAAGAAGATAATAGAAGAGTACGACCGTTGGGAAGAAAACAAGGAACCGAAATGAATTAAACAGCATAGTTCCGCATGCACCTGACTCCAACACGTTGATGCTATGCAGTATACTTCAATTCGGGAG
Source organism: Oscillospiraceae bacterium (assembly GCA_017448455.1). Classification (GTDB taxonomy): domain Bacteria; phylum Bacillota; class Clostridia; order Oscillospirales; family Oscillospiraceae; genus Limivicinus. The sequence continues at coordinate 4,620 of JAFSLL010000302.1, forward strand.
CTCTGACAAGTCTGTTTTCCTACACATGAAGGGATCAAGGGTTTGCTGGGGATGGGTTTAGGCTGAATGAAGCAGCCTGACCGAATAGCCAGGCTGCCGTTTCAGGAGTCAAAAGAACCGTCCCAATGACTCGTGTCAATGACTCATGCGGGTATGGAAACAGCCCGGTCATATGACCGGGCTGCTGTATCAGTCTTCCGGGATGGCGGGCAGGAGTCCCTGCTCCTCCAGCTCCAGAATCTTGGGATAATAGATCTCACGGGCGAATTCCTCGCGCACTTCGCATTCTTCATCCAGCTCGGTGGGAACCTCGTACGCGCGGCACACATAATACGCTGCCCAGGCCGCGTCATCCTCAGATTCCTCGCAGCAGTCAAAATAGATGCAAAGGTTGGGATAATAGGCCTGAATCTCATAAAGGAGATACGCGAGCTGTCCTTCCAGGGTGACCGGGTTCAGGTCATTTTCATCACAGTAGGCAACCAGCATATCCAGACGGTCGCTCCGCCACTGGCAAAGGCCAAACGCATTGCCGTAATCGCCGACCTTGACATAGTCAAACCCGGATTCCCGGTGAATATTCGCCAGCATCCCAGCGAGAGCGGACTTGTTCAGCCGGAGCTCTTCCCGGAAGAAGGTGATGAGCACCATCAGCTGATCATCGTCAATCGGGATATCGGAAGAAGAAAGCCAGGGAGCGCTGTAAGCCTGATGCTCCTCCTGTTTGGGAGCCTGCTGCTTTTCCTGCTTTTTGGTGTCCTGATCCTCTTTCTTCGCCGCTTCCTTCCGAGACTCTTCAGAAGGGGTCTTCTCTTCCTGCGCAGCCGGGTTTTCCTTTTCCTTCTCAGGCTCTTCAGCCGGCGCGGGAGCTTCGGTCGGAGCAGGGGCCTCAGGCGCAGCAGGTTCACTCCCCTGCGGCTCTTCAGCGGCTTCCTCCGCTGGCGCGGTGGCGGCCGGCTCTGCAGATTCCGCAGCCGCGGCGGCTTCCTCCTCCGCGTAGGCAGTCAGAGACATGCCAAAGGCACTGCCAAACAGCATCAGCAGCATCAGAAACAGCGATATGAACTTCTTCGCGCGAGAGTTCTTCATTCTGTTTTCCCCTTCGGCAGAAATCTACAGCTGTCAGAAGACGACACTTATCAGACAATACTCCAACTTAGTGTACATAATAACACGGAGGTTTCAAATACGCAATAAAAAATTTTCAAAATCCGAAACATATTTTTCTTAATTCTTCTTAAGCATGCGCAGCGCGGTTTTTCTCTCAGTTTGAAAAGAAAGTGTTTCTTCTTCTGTCAAAATAGTGTATAATAATAAAACTCATGAAATGTTATCCGGGAGGAACCCGCTTTATGGATAAAAAAGAAATTCGGAGAAGAGCAAACACCTATTTTTTCTCCAAAGTGGCAATCAATGCGCTGCTGATTATTATAGGCGCGATCCTGATTTCCTTTTTCCTGCGGGAGCTGCAGCACCGCTCTGCGCTCGAAAGGCAGAAGATCAACAGCAATCTGGCGCTCTCGGAGGCAGTCTCCATTCTTGAATCCAACGAGCAGGACGCGGAAGAACTGCGGCATGTTTTTCATTCCGGCAACCAGGCGATGCTGGATGACCTGAAAGATCTGCTGTACACCGGTCTGTTCAGCGAGCTGGCAGAGGCCTCCGCCGCTGAACGCGCTGCTGTTTTCACCGATATGATCGCCCGCTCCGGCGTGGATTATCTCTATGTGATGAGTGACGACGGGCTTGTTCTGCTGGCGCCTGATGCAGGCGCTACGGGGTCGGATCTGGTGGAATCCGGTCAGCTGAGCGCGGACAACCGGGATCTGCTGCTGGCCGGTACGCGCACGGAGGACGGAGATGTTCGCCCGGCATTTGAGGAAAATGAAAACGGACGTTATTACTTCTACTCTGTTCCCCTCTCCTACGGAACGTCAAGCTTTCATCTTGTGCTCGGCGCGAAGGCTGAGACGCTGGAAAGGCAGATCGCAGCGCTGACTGATGTATCGGTGGTCCTGGGGCAGTCAAACTTCGGAGAGAACGGTTTCCTTTTTGCTGTTGACAGGAGCAGTGGGATCTTCCTTTACTACCGGAACGGCGATGAGGTTCTGACCGGGCTGAACGCCGCGGAAGCCGGCCTGACAGAATCCGCGCTGAGAGACGGCTATACGGGCTTACAGACTATTAACGGAACACGGTATTACTGTGTTTCCCGCGCTTTTGGCGATCAGACCGTGATCTGCGCGGTGGCGGACGAGAGCACGATCTATGCCCATGACCGCTATGTGCTGGCCTGGACAATCTTCGGGTTTGTAACCGTCATGCTGCTCTGCCTCCTCTACGCAGTCATTATCCGCAATGATTTTGTGCGCAAGGCAGTGGAAACCGAAAAAAAGATCCTCTTCCAGAGGAAAGGGAAGCTGATCTTCTTTAACCGCTCCATCTTCCGAAAGGTTTTTCCGCTGATGCTGGCCGGTGTACTGCTGATCTGGGGAATCAGCTTCTACACGCAGACGCTGCTGGAGATTTCCGAAGGGATCACCCGTTCTCAGACTGCGCTGGACGAAGTCACCACGCGTTACCGGCATGCCGGGGAAAACCGGGATCTGGCGGAGAGCTACTATGAAAACCGTTCTCTCGCGATGGCAAAGCTGGTATCCTATCTGCTGGAGGAAAACCCATACCTGCTGAATACCCCGACAGAGCGCTACCACTCCGTATACGATGAGGACAACGAGCGTGTTTTCCTGACTGACGACGAGGGAAACCGGCTCAGAAGCATCTCAGAAAGTCCGGCTCTGCAGGCGATGTGCGATGCCAACGATCTGAACAGCATCTATGTCTATGACGAAGACGGCCACACCATTGCCACAAATACGTCCAACTGGTTCTTCAGTATCAGTCACAATCCGGATGACCAGAGCTATCCTTTCCGGGATGTGCTCGACGGACGCGCAGACTATTACCTGCAGGAACTGATGACCAACGATCTCGGCGATGAAGAGCAGTATGTCGGTGTTGCCTGGACCTACTACACGACGAAAGACGCTGAAGGCGAGACACTGTATGTTTCCCGCATGGACTATGAGAACTGGCTGAAGGCGGGAGCGCGGATTGTGGGCGATGAGGAGGCGGAGCATACCGGTCTTGCTGTCGCTCTTCCGGAAGAGGAGGGAGAAACCGCTTCCGAGGAGCCGACCGAGGCGCTGGATGCCGCGCTTGCCGAAGCTGCTGACACAGAGGCGGAAAGCGCTGAAAATGTGTCCGCGCCAGCTAACTATGAAGCGGAAGCGGCGGTCTGGTTCTATCCCATCACCTCGCACAGCGGGATGATTCAGATCGGACTGAGCGAGAGAATATCCAAAACGCTGCTTGCCTCGACAGAAATGGAATATGTTTTTGCTTCCGACACCCTGGAGGACGGCTTTATTCTGGCCTTTGACGATAGTTCCGAGCATCTCTGCCTGTACAACCCCGTTGAGGCGCAGATCGGCCAGCCGGCAGCTGAACTCGGTATTCCGGAAAACGCTCTGAGCGGAAATGATTATTACGGGTTCATGCGGATCAACGGAATCCGGTACTTCCAGTACTTCCGTTATGCGGACAGCTACTTCGCCGCCACATCCATACCCGCGTCCGGCATGTTCCGCGCACGTGCACCGATCTCCCTGATAACCGCTCTGACCAGCCTGATTCTGATTCTCTTCCTGTCAGCCACCGTTGTTTGCACGACCCCAAATGAAGAGATTCTGTACGCGACCATGAGCGAGGAACAGGAAGAACAGGGCTGGGACAGCCGTATGTTTTCCCTGATTCTGCCGACCGGAAAGACTGTCTCCACAACACGCGCGTCTGCGCGCTGGGACAACAGCCATACGCCGTGGGCGGAGAAAAGTCCCGAGCAGAAACTGCTGTTCCTGATCGGGATTGTCGCCTTCCTGCTGATCGCTTATGTGATGATCGCTGTGCTCGGCGCTCAGACACTGTTCCAGGAAGGCTCCGTCATCCGCTATATCATGAGCGGGAACTGGGACAGATCGCTGAACATCTTCGCGGGAAGTGCATGCGCGCTGGTACTGATGTTCACCGCCATCGCGGTCGCGCTCTTCCGTGTTCCCGTGCGCATTGTCTCCGGCCTGTTCGGTGCGCGCAGCGAGACGATCGGGCATCTGATACTCAGCATTGTAAAATACGGCGGGGCCATCGGCGCGCTCTTCTACTGCCTGTATCTGGTCGGAGTTGATTCCACCGGTCTCATCGCAAGCGCGAGCATCCTGTCTCTGGTTGTCGGCCTCGGCGCGCAGAGCCTGATCAAGGATATCCTCGCCGGGATCTTCATCGTGTTCGAGGGAGAATTCCGTGTGGGCGATATTGTAACGATCTCGGATTTCCGCGGGACAGTCATGGATATCGGGCTGCGCACAACCAAGATTATGGCCCCGAATGGCAACATCAAGATCTACAACAACTCGGATATCTCCGGTGTGCTGAACATGACAAAGGAGACTTCGGTTGCCTCCACCCGCATCAGTATCGAGTACGGTCAGGATCTCCGCTATGTGGAGGCAGTGCTGGAAAGAGAGCTGCCGAAGCTGGCTGAGGAGAACCCGCTCATTCTGGAAGGCCCAATCAATCTGGGCGTCTCCGAGCTTGGTGAAAGCGGCGTGCAGCTGCTGATTATCTGCAAGTGTCTGGAGAAGGATATCTTGGGCATGAACCGTTATCTGAACCGCGCTGTCCTGCAGATCTTCTACGAAAACGGCATCAATGTGCCGTTCCCGAATGTCACGGTATCGCAGCTGCATACCGAAGCCAGAAAGACTTACGAGGATCTCGAGCCGAAAGATGCTTCCGACGGGAAGAACGACAGCTGATCCCAAAAACAAACGCAAGACGGCTGTACAGGGATGGAACCCTGTACAGCCGTCTTGCATTTCTGTCCGTTATTCCATTGACGGGAACGGTCCGGCGGGGTCTGCTGTGCCGGCAGCGGGCTTCCGCATTTCATTCCGTCCGCTTCAACGGGTCAGGTTCTGTACCCATCTGTACTTTCGGAAACGGATCATCACCCAGGGGATCTTTCCCACTTCATCCAGGCAGGTGCAGGAGTATACCAGAAGGACAGGCCAGTGGAAGACAAAGGCACCCAGCAGTGCAAGCGGAATGGCGATTCCCCACATGCAGACCGCCAGGCTGTACATGTCGAAAAGC
>JAFSLL010000303.1 GCA_017448455.1 Oscillospiraceae bacterium
GGTGCATGACATGAACGTTGTCCTGGCCGAGGCGCGGAAAACCGTCATGGAGAAGCACGATCCCGGCGAAAACGATCTGTATATGCGGACGCTGGAGCTGGCGCAGATCGACGAGAACGAGTATTTCAGCCGGGTCGTGCATGATGACTTAGACGGGATCATCCGGGATATCCGGGAGGCCCATATAAAGGACTCGACTACCGCCGATACAGTCAATCCCTCCGACACGGCGCGGCAGGAACTGGAAGCAGCTATGAGCTACGAAGGAAGCGCCGAGGAACGTCAAGCCCGCGTGTTCTGCAAGCAACTCGGGATCGACTATGATAAGCTTTCAAAGGAAGAGTTCGTCACCCTGATCAACATCCTGAAGAAATCCTCTCTGCTCAAAGGTCAGCCGAATAAGCGGGGAAAGAATAAGGCAAAGAAGAAATAAATTCACGCCTACCACCCGTGCTGTTCCTCCCTGTATATTATGAGGGAAATACGAAAAAACAGGCTGATGGCATGACAAACCAATTTCAAAAAACATGACACGGGCAAGAAACAAGGGTATGGCAAAAGTGACCGACCCGATGCCCATACGCAGATAGGCCGCAAGCCTTGATTTGCTGCAGCTCTTATAACGCAAAAGAGGCCGCGAAGCCCGTTGCTTTCAACGACTTCGCGGCCTCTTTCTAAGTGGGTTGATTCTTCTCACATGAGCATAGACGTATTTCAGTTTTCAATAATCATCGAGATCAGTTTTTCAATGTGAATCTTCATCACATCGAGGCAGGGAACAGAGAGCAGTGAATCATTCAAGATCAGCGGCAGCTCCGTGCAGCCGAGGACGACAGCCTGCGCCCCTTCCTCCCGCACCAGGCGCTCCGCGATCTCACAAAAGTACTTCTGCGTTTCGGGAACGACATTCCCCAGCTCCAGTTCGGTCTCGATCTTTTCCCCGATATAGCGCATCTCCGCTTCCGTAGGGGTAACTACCTCAATACCATGGGCGCGAAACGCTTTTTGAAAGAAATCTCCGCTCATAGTGGGATATGTACCGAGCAGCGCGACTTTGTGATATGCCTCTGCTTGCGCGTATTCACAGGCGGTCTCCACCATGCTGACGATGGGGATGGGGGAACGAACTGCCACTTCGTCATAGACCACATGCGGCGTGATGCCGGTGAGGCAGGCGAAGTCTGCTCCGGCTTTGGCGAGGCATGAAAATCCCTGCGCAAGATAGTCCGTGAGGCCGGCGTAGTCCCGCTGCTCACAGAAGCGCAGCACCTCGAACACACTCAGGCTTTCGATGCAGAGATTGGGGAAACATCCCATTTGCTTCTGCACACCGTATGCGATCTGCCGGTAATACTCGACGGTGGATTCCGGCCCCGTGCCGCCGATCAGCCCGAGTTTTCTCATGCGTCCACAAACAGTTCGTCAACAGAGTACAGCGCAGCCTTGCCGGCCATAAAGATCTTGCTGCCCTCTCGGCAGCAGTAGAGTGTGCCGCCCCGCTTGGAGGCCTGATAGGCCACCAACTCGTCTTTGCTCAGCTGATCCGCCCAGTAAGGTATGATGTGACAATGGCCGGAGCCGCAGACAGGATCTTCCGCAACCGCCAGCTTCGGCGCAAAGCTACGGGAGACGCAGTCCTCGTCCCTGCCCCGAGCGGTGACATGCTGCAGCAGGCCTGGGAGAGCTTTCAGTTTCTCCTGGTCCGGAGTGAGAGCGCGAACCTGCGTCTCGTCGTTCAGAACGCACAGCAGGTCGCGAGCGATATAGGCTGCGTTGGGACGGACGCCCAGTGCCTCCTCCATAGCGTCGGTGACCTCGACGGGCTTGAGCTCATAGGCGGGGAATTCCATTTCCAGCAGTTCTCCGTTCTTCGTGACGATCAGATCGCCGGAGAGGGTGGTGAACACCACCTTGTCCGCAGCCTGCTCATAAAAGCGGAACAGCACATAGGCGGTGCCCAGGGTAGCATGTCCGCAGAGGTCGATCTCCCCGCCGGGCGTAAACCAGCGCAGATGATACTTTTCGCCCTCCTTGACCGTGAAGGCGGTCTCGGAGAAATTATTTTCCCGCGTGATGCTCATCATGAGTTCCTCACTCGGCCATTTGTCCAGCACACAGACCGCTGCCTGGTTGCCGTGAAAGACGGAATCGGTAAAAGCATCTACAACATACTGCTTCATGTTTCAAGCTCTCCTTTCTGCTTAGCCAATATAGGCGATAACTTCGATCTCACACTTGAGTCCTAATGGCAGATCTTTTGCTGCGACGCAGGTCCGAGCGGGCTTTTCAGTGAAATACTTGGCATAGACAGCGTTGAATGTAGCGAAATCCGCGATGTCGGCTAGGTACACATTCGCCTTGATAACGTCAGTATAGGTTGCACCGCCCTCGGCGAGAATGGCTCCGAGATTCTTGCAAGCCTGCTCTGCCTGTCCTTCCACGGTCTCGGAGACAATATGGCCGTCAGCGGGATCAAGTCCGCCCTGCCCGGCGGTGAAGATGAAATCACCGGCGACATAGCCTTGCGAATAAGGGCCGATGGCAGCGGGGGCGTTAGGGGTTGCAATTACTTTCTTGCTCATGGGTAGTTCCTCCTGTATTTATTCAAATTTCATTGTCAATGAGGGGAAACCGTCCAGGCTGACGGTATAGACGTCTCCGGCTTCTGCGGGATCTGCGGCCATAAAAGCACCTGACAGTACAATGTCGCCTTTGCGAAGATAGGTTCCATATTCCAGCAGTTTATTGGCAAGCCAGGTAACAGAAGTAACAGGAGAGCCCATGACCTCGGCCCCGGCAGCGCTCCCCAGCAGCTCACCATTTTTTTCGATTATCATACCGATCCCGCGGGGGTTGATTTCGCTGATCCGCTTCGGAGCACTTCCCAGCATGAATCGAGAAGCTCCCGCGTTATCACTGATGGTGTCTCTGACGGTCACTTTCCAACTGGGGTAACGGGCATCACAGACCTCAAAGCAGGGCAGTACCCAGGCGGTGGCATTCAGGATATCCGCCGCCGTAATTACAGTTCCCTGCACATCTTCTCCCATGATAAAGGCCAATTCTCCCTCCACAATGGGGATGTTCAGCTCACTGCGGATACAGGGCTTTCCTTCCTGCACTACCGTGTGCGCAAGCAGATAGCCGTAGTCAGGCGTATCACAGTTTAGCTGCCGCATCATTCCCCGACTGGTAATGCCGATCTTGCGGCCAACTACCTGCGCGCCGTCGGCAATACGGAGCTTTAAACCCTCCTGCTGGATTGCGTAGGCGTCATCTTGTGTGATACCAGGGTATTTTTCCGTCAACAGTTCGATGGGGCAATTCGTTTTTTCTGCATCATACAGCTGTGCCGCGATCTGCACATGTAGCTGCGTGTCCAAGCCATAATTTTTTATCATACAGTTCCCTCCTTGCGAAATTGATCGACCAGTGTTTGGTACGCTTGAATAAAGACGGAGGCATCCAAGCTGTAGGTGATACTGTCAAAGCCTTCTTTTGCCCATCTGATCGCATCCTTCATATTCCCGGCAAAGATATAGGATTCCTTGCCGTTGTCCTGACAAGCTTTCAAAATTCGTTTCACCGCGGCAATTAGAGTGGGATTATCAAACTGCAGCGGAATGCCCAGATCGATGGAGAGATCACAGGGGCCGACAAAAATACCGTCCACGCCCGGAAGCGCTGCGATCTCCTCGATCTGCTCCAGAGCCTCTTTGGTCTCACATTGTGGAATCACTTTACAGCGGCGATTACACTCTGCCATATAGGCCAGTACATCTTTTGACCACTCATCTGCGCCCCAGCCAGAGGTACGGTTGGGACAATAGCCGCGATTTCCAATCGGTGGAAATTTAGCGTAATACACCAATTCTTTTACCTGCTCTACGGAGTGAATGTTGGGGACGATTAGTCCACGGGCACCGATGTCCAGCATCCGCAGCACATAGGGACGTCGGATATCGCCGATCCGCACATAGGGAAGTAGACCGCCTTTTTCTGCTGAAAGAATATATTCGGCGGTGCTTTCTTCCGAAAAGCAACCATGCTCTGTGTCGATGATCACATAATCCAATCCTGTCCGGGTCAGGCTCTCCATAGCTCCACGCCCGCCAAGTTCAAAAAAAGTTCCAAATGACATTCTCGAACCTCCCGCTTGCGTTTTTTGTACTTGTAGTATATACTGCAAAGCAAAATAAGTAAAACAGTTATTTTGCATATTCACATGCGGGAGGCTTATTTGAACAGTGAACCGATATGTTGCGTTGCTGAAAGTCGTTGAGGTTGGCAGCTTCACAAAAGCAGCGAAGATTTTGGGCTATACCCAGCCCGCCATGAGCCAGATGATCGCCTCGCTGGAAAATGAGCTTTCCATCAAACTTCTGTACCGGTCTCGCTACGGGGTGCGCCTGACGCCGGAGGGAGAGCGGCTGCTGCCGTCGATCCAGAGCACCGTGGCGCAGTTTCAATCGATGCAAAACATCGCCGGAGAGATTCGCGGGCTGGAATCAGGTGTGGTGCGCATCGGAACCATCTCCAGCATCTCCTGCCACTGGCTGCCTCCGGTGATCAAACAATTCTGGCAGAAATACCCCAACGTACAGCTCATCGTGCATCAGGGCGACTACACCACGATCCCCGAATGGGTGCGTACAGGCGAATTGGATTTCGGTTTTGTGACGCCGGATGCGGTGCAAGGAACGGATAGCCGCTTTCTCAAATATGGTGGGCACCGGGCCTGCCTGCCCAAAGATCATCCTCTTGCCAGATTGCCTGCCGTACCTCTGGAAGCGCTGGTAAAGGAACCGTTTTTATTGTTGGAAGAGGGAATCTACAGCGAGCCGCTGGCTGCTTTCCACGCCTCCGGCTTGGAGCCCAATATCCGTATGACCATGCACGACGACTATTCCATTCTCTCCATGGTGGAGCAGGGACTTGGGGTAACGATTCTTCCGGAGCTGGTGCTGCGCAAGCAGAGCTACGACATCGTCATGCTGCCCACAGAACCCATGGTCATGCGACGGATCAGCATCATCTCTCGGAATGAAAACGAGTTGTCTATCGCAGCAAAGCGTTTCATTGACTTTCTTATCAAGTGTGCTGACAATCTTCCGTAGAAGAGCACCTTTACAATCGCCGTCTGATGTTGACACATGGCTAAGGGAACTTAGTATTGCGAAGAATAATGGTGAAAAAGGATCAGAGATGAGCCATAACGGCTCACCTCTGATCCTTTTATACTTCTCTCATCTGCCCATCGGTCAGCACGTCCATCATGATCTTTGCGCCGACCTTAAAACCGTAGCAAAAAGTTTCGCAATCGGTCAAAATGTTGACCTCGCGCTGGGCGGTCATGTAATCTTCAAAGAACTCCTTTTGTTCATCTGACAGGGAGGCGGTTAAGGCATCCCCAGCCTTTACAGTCTCATCCAGCGCTTTTGCGTACTGACTGTTTCGCTTGAACGTTCGCTCACCGGGACGCACATTGCCGATATAAAGGTCTTCCAGAATCTGCATCCTGACGCCTCCTCATGCATAGACAAGTTCGGTTAGAACGATCTCTTCCGCCCGGTTCTGGATACTGCTCATATGTGCGACCCAGGTCATTTGATCGGAAGCTTTGAGGGTTTCGGTTACACCTTCCTTAACTTTCATCTGCTGAGTAATCAGTTCAATCCGATCTGTGCAAACTTGGTCAATCTCGGAAAGGTGCTGGTTTAGCTTACCGGACAGCAGAAGATTGGAATATATGACCGGGCGATGCTCTTTGAGATACTGCCTGCGCATACGGCCATATTTGCCAATGGGCTGCTGTTCCTCTTGTGTAAGAACAAGGTCAGGAATGAGATAATCCCCACATTGAGAATAGGTGATTTCCATAAAAAAGCGGCTCCTTTCTTGATAAAACAATGATTGTAGTTGCGAGCGCCCTTACGGGCGTTTACCTCCTTTCCCACAACTGCAACGCTGCTTTACCACAAGTGAGCCGCAGTCGTGATGTAATCTGGTGGGTGTTAAAATCCCCCTTCTCAAATTACATCACGATGCGAAACTTGCTCTTGGCAAGTTTTGATCCCGGAACGAACAGGCAAAAAACGAATAAGTGTGGCACATAATAAAAGTAGGTGGCTAAAAGCAACACAAGAGCGAGCTTTTTAGCCACCAAGACCAGAACAAATCAGATTATAGCAGGGTTGCAGCCGAGGGTAAAGAGGGATCTGCTGATACCGTGCTTGCAAGTTCTGAAAGCTTTTTCAGGAGAGGTTGGAGCCGTAGACCTCCAGCACCACGTCGGAGAGCGGGAAGGTGGAGCAGGGGTGGATA
>JAFSLL010000028.1 GCA_017448455.1 Oscillospiraceae bacterium
CGGCGGCATTCAGATCCGTGCCAGGGGCAAACTTCAGAAGGACGTAATGAATCATCAGCTCAGTCTCCTTTCCGGACGATTTCAGAATACAGTCATGACAGACCGGATAAAACAGTTATAGCACCATTTTTCTCAGAACGCAAAAGTTTTTTGAAGGATTCAGCGCTTTTGTGAGCGGCGCCAGATCTTCTGCTCCTCCGCCGCGCGGATCAGCTCCTCCCGGAAATCCGGATGCGCCAGCGAGACCAGCGCCTCCGCGCGCTCCCAGGTGCTCTTCCCGGCGAGGTTGGCGACGCCGTACTCCGTCACCAGGTAGAAGGCCTGGCTGCGCGGATCGGTCACGATGTCCCCGTTGAAGCGCGGAAGAATGCGGGAGTGCCGCTGTCCCTGATGATCCGTAAAGGAGCTGGACATGCAGATAAAGGCCTTGCCGCCCCGGGACATGAGCGCGCCGGTCAGGTAATCCAGCTGCCCGCCGGTGCCGCTGATCTGCCGGGTGCCGGCCGTCTCGGCGCAGACCTGACCGTAGAGATCGGCGGAGATGCAGCTGTTGATGGAGATCATGTTATCCAGTTTACCGATGACCTCCGGGGAATTCACATAGTCCAGCGGTGCGATGGCCACCCCCGGGTTCCGGTCCACCCAGTCGTACAGCTCAGCAGAGCCGCAGATCAGACCCGTTACGCCCTTCCCCGGGTGCAGCGTCTTGCGCCGGTTGGTGAGCTTGCCCGCCTGATACAGGCGGTAATAGGCATCCCCGCAGAGCTCGGTGTGCATGCCCAGGTCCTTCAGGTCCGAGTCCGCCAGCATCGCGCCGACGACGTTCGGCAGGGCGCCGATCCCGAGCTGCAGCGTGGCACCGTCCGGAATAAGGGGCAGGATCTGCCGCGCGATCTCCTCTTCCTCCGGCGTGGCTTTGGTGATCGGGGACTCCAGAAGCGGTTCATGCGCGCCCTCGACCACATAGTTCACATCCGAAATATGGATGCACTCGTCAAAGCCTCCGTAAACCCATGGCAGATGCTCGTTGACCTCCAGAATGACGATGTCCGCCTGGGAGAGAATCCCCTTGGCAATCCCCGTCCCGCAGGAGAAATTGAAGTAGCCGTGGCGGTCCATGGGCGTCACGCACATCATGGCGACGTTCACGGTGATGCAGTGGCGGTAGTAATAGCTCAGATTGCGGAAAACCATCGGGATGAAACTGCACAGACCCCGGTCCACAAGCTTCCGCTCATAGGCGGAGCAGTGCCAGGTGTTGTAATGAAAGTGTTCCCGGCTCGGATCGCACTCCGCAGCCCGGATCGGGCCGAAGCACAGGTTGCCGCGGATCTTCACATCCTGCAGCTCGTCCCGCCGTCCGGCCAGGGCCGCGTCCAGCAGCGTCGGAAAACAGAGGCTGCCGGAGTAATCCACCCAGTCCCCGCTCTTCACTGCCTGTACGGCCTGCTCCGGCGTCCGGAGCTTTGCGCGGTATTCCTCCCAGACGCCCATATCAGATGGCCTCGCGCCCGGCACGGTAGGCGGCCAGGTTCAGCTCAATAAACTTCTCCGGCACGACCCGGCGGATCACATCCTCCCAGTCGATGCCGTCCAGTGCCAGGACCTTGGTCATCGCGCCGAAGAGCACCACGTTCATGCACTTGCTGCTCCCCAGGCCTTCGGCGATAGAAGCCGCGTCCAGCGCAAAGCAGCGGAAGTTTGCCTGCATGGCCTCCAGACAGCCTTCCGGATACGCCTCCAGCCCCGCGGAGGTGGTGGAGGACTCCATGGAAAAGTCATTGATCACGGCGATGCCGTCCGGCTTCAGGAACTGCGCGTAGCGGACGGCCTCCATCTTCTCGAAGGCGACCATCACGTCCGCGGCCCCCGGGCCGATCACGGGAGAATAGACCTTCTCCCCGAAGTGCACCTGCGTGGAGACGCTGCCGCCCCGCTGGCTCATGCCGTGGACTTCGGACATCTTCACGTCATATCCCTTTTCCATCAGACCGGTGACAAGGATTTTCGCCGTCAGGATCGCGCCCTGACCGCCGACACCGACCAGAATCACACTCTTGTTCTCCATGGCTCACTTCTCCTTTCTGCTGATGGCCCCGACCGGGCAGACCTGGGCGCAGACCGTGCAGCCCACACAGAGGCTCGCGTCGATGCGGGACTTGCCGTTCTTCACGGAGACCGCCGCGCAGCCGACCGAGAGGCACTTCTTGCAGCCGATGCACTTATCCGAATCCACAACGCACAGGCCCTTCTCATGCTTGAGGCGCTTAATGAGCAGGCAGGGTCTGCGGGTGATGATCGCCGCGGGAACAGAAGATTCCAGCGCGCCCTTCACGGCCGCTTCCACCGCCGCAAGGTCCTGCGGATCCACGATGTAGATGTTCTCGTAACCGAAGGCCTTCAGCACATCCTCGATCTTTACGGCATTGGCAATCTCGCCCAGCAGGGTGTAGCCGGAACCGGGGTTGTCCTGGTGTCCGGTCATGCCGGTGATGTGGTTATCCAGAACAACGGGGATGATATCTGCCTTGTTGTAGATGATCTCCAGCGCGCCGGTCATGCCGCTGTGGAAGAAGGTGGAGTCGCCGACCACGCCGAACATCTTTTTCTTCTGGCCGGTCAGCGCGAAAGCTTTCGCCATGCCCGCGCCGGCGGAGAATCCCGCGCCCATGCAGATGCAGGTGTCAGTTGCGTTGAGGGGCGGCAGAAAGCCCAGGGTATAACAGCCGATGTCGCCGGAGATCACGGCGTTCTTCTGTTTGCCCAGCACGTAGAAGATCCCCCTGTGCGGGCAGCCGGGACAGAGGTTGGCCGGACGGGAGGCAAGCTTGACGCCGACATCCTTCGTCTCGGGCTTGATCCCGAAGATCGCCTCGCGCAGGATCTGCGGATTCAGCTCATAGGTCAGCGGCACCAGCTCCTTGCCGACGCAGGGGATGCCCGCTGCCTTGATCTGCTCCTCCATGAAGGGCTCCAGCTCTTCGACCACGTAGAGCTTTTCCACCTTGGAGGCAAAGTCCCGGATCAGGTCCATCGGAAGCGGGTACGTAAGCCCCAGCTTCAGGAACGAAGTATCCTCAGGGAAGACGTCCTTGGCGTACAGGTAGGCGATGGAAGCCGTGATGACGCCGACCTTCGTCCCCTTCATCTCCACGCGGTTGAGCGGGCAGGTGTTGCCCCACTCCTCCAGCGCCTTCAGATTTCTCTCCACCTTGGGGTGGTGCTGGTAAGCATAGGCCGGGGCGCAGTTGAATTTAGGCGGGTCACGGTGGTAGATGACCGGCTCCACTTCCTGACGCTCGCCGAACTCCACCAGACTCTTGGAGTGGGAAATCCGCGTCGTGCTGCGGAAGAGGACCGGCATATCGAACTGCTCGGAGATCTCATACGCTGTCTTCATGAAGTCCAGGCATTCCTGGGAATCGGAGGGCTCCACCAACGCGATCTTGGCAAAGCGCGCATAACGGCGGTTGTCCTGCTCGTTCTGGGAAGAGTGCATGCTGGGATCATCCGCGGAGACAATGACAAAGCCCCGGTTAACCCCATTGTAGGCTGCGGTGAAAATCGGGTCCGCCGCCACGTTGACGCCCACGTGCTTCATGGCGGTCAGGCTTCTCACGCCCGCGATGGCCGCGCCGTAGGCGGCTTCCGTCGCGACTTTCTCATTGGGGGCCCACTCGCAGTAGAGCGAGTCCTTATACTGGGGAAGAGATTCGAAGATTTCGGTACTGGGGGTGCCGGGATAGGCAGAACAGAACTTGACGCCCGCCTCGTACGCCCCTCTGGCAATGGCTTCGTTGCCGGTTAACAGGTGTTTCATGGCGCTCAACCTCCCAAACATTTCACAGAATGATTCGGTGAATGATTATATTACATCACAGCACATCTGTCCTGTCAAGAAAGGGATGTAAAATCGGAAAAACGAACAAAAAAGGGACTATTTTTTTGTCAAATAGTCCCAAAGCTCATTGATGTCATTTTCTTATCCTGATTATATTTCTTCCGTGATGGGTTTTTCCTATGATGAAAACGCCATCTCTCTGACCGCCATTTCCAGACTCTCCAACGCTCTGCGCAGTTCCGCACGGGGAACGGATAGGGTCATCCGGAAGAATCCGGGGTCGCCATTATACTGCACGCCGGGGTCAACATGGAACAGCGCTTTCTGATTCAGAAATTTCTGCAGCATGTCCGCGTCCTCGCAGAATGCCCGGGCGTCGACCCAGAGGATAAACGTTCCCTCCGGTCGGACGGCATGGAACTGTGGGAGTTTCTCCCGGAAAAAATGGTCTGTCATTTTATAATTGTCTTCCACATATGTCATCAGCTCACGTGCCCAGGAAGCCCCTGCATCGGTATATGCTGCCCGATAAGCCGGAAGCATCATGGGGTTCATGCTGCCATAGAATTCCCGATCTCTTTCAGCGAGAAAAGCTTCCCGTGTTTCGGCGTCCGGTATGATCAGATTTGCCTGATTGGTTCCGGTAAAGCTGAGCCATTTTCCTAGAGAAGTAGCTGTTATGATGCAGGCACCGGCAGCAGTCTCCCTGTCATAGCAGGGCATCTCTACACCGTCGTATATGCATTCGGCAAATATTTCATCATTGAAGATGATGACATCGTGGGCGCGGGCAAGCGCTGCGATCCGCCGGAGGTCGTCCCGAGAGAAAACTTTGCCTGTCGGATTATGTGGATTGCACAGGACGAGAATCCGGTTCTCCGGAGCTGCGATCTTCCGTTCCAGGTCATTCCAGTCTATAGAATAGCGTTCTCCGTCAAAAAGCATTCGGCATGGCACCTTACTCCGTCCACTGAGTTCCACCGCATGCCAGTA
The DNA here is from genome assembly GCA_017448455.1 of Oscillospiraceae bacterium. Classification (GTDB taxonomy): domain Bacteria; phylum Bacillota; class Clostridia; order Oscillospirales; family Oscillospiraceae; genus Limivicinus. Next base: position 4,835 of record JAFSLL010000028.1, read on the forward strand.
CATGTGATAGGAAGGATCCAGCCCGATAATGCCGTCACCCTCCTTCGTGAAAGCGCGCATCGCCGTTGCGAGGGACGCCGTAATCCCGTAGACCGGAACAATCCAGGAGGGCTGAATCTCCCAACACCGCTGCCGTTTCATCCAGGAGCAGACCAGATCGCGGAAGCCGTCGTCTTCCACAGTGTATGCATACAGGCCTTTTTCCGCCCACGCTACGACGGCATCAGATACAAATTTTGCCGTTGGAAATTCAAATTCCGCGCCCCAGAGGCTGATCACTTCGCTGTCCCTGACGCGTTCCGGCGTAAAGAGCTGCTTTACCGTGCTCATTCCGCTCCGGTCAACGCGAAGATCAAATCTGCTCATCTCGTTCATCATGTCAAAACAGTCCCCTGCATACCGCTCCTGTCACACAAGTTCAAAGATTGCTTCAATTTCCACGCAGGCATCCATCGGCAGCTGATTTGTCCCGACGGCTGTCCGCGCATGACGTCCCGACTCGCCAAAAATGTCGTATAACAGCTGTGACGCCGCATTCACCACAATGTGCTGCTGATCGAATCCGACCGCGCTGCTCACAAAGGCCTGGACTTTGACAACATTCTTTACCAGATCCAGATCTCCGACGAATGCTTTCACCGCGGCAAGCATGTTTACGACACAAATCCTCGCCGCTTCCTGCGCCTGCTCCAGCGATACTGTCTCGCCTACCTTACCGGGATACTTCAGCTCTCCGTCCTGGAAAGCGACCTGGCCAGCGATGAACAGCGCATTGCCGAGTTTTTTTACCGGTACGTACATCGCCTTTGGCGCGGACTGTTCCGGCAGCTCAATTCCGAGCTCTTTGATTCGTTCTTCTACTTTCACTGCAATGTCTCCTCACATAAGATATTTTTCTGTACAACTCCGGCTTTCATGACGAACCGGATGTTTCCGGCACTGCCGAGAAGATGAATATCGTCGATCGGATTTCCCCTGCAAATCACAATATCGGCAAATTTCCCCGCCGTCAGGGAACCAAGATCTTCTGCCCGTCCCATACACCGGGCACCGTTGATCGTCCCAATCTGAATGGCCTCCATATTGGTAAAGCCACACTCCGTAATAGCGGCAAACTCTCTCCCGATGAAGGAAAAATCGGTATTGGCGTTCGGCCCGCCGTTTCCAAAATCCGTGCCGAGCGCAATATTGATTCCGGCGGCATGCGCTTTTGCAATCGACTGTCTGTTTCGGTCAGAGCAAAGACGGCCCTTTTCGATCAGCCAGTCCGGAAGTCCCGCCATGTTTGCCACATTGAGCGAGACATAAAGCGTCGTCACGAGGGAGCAGTCGTTTCGCTTCATGATTTCAATGCACTCGTCATCCAACTGTATTCCATGCTCAATCGTCTTCACGCCGCATTGCAGCGCCTGCTTGGCCCCGGCGACGCCGGAGCAGTGGGCCGCGACATAACTCCCATGTCGCGCCGCCTCGTCCACGATGGCCTGCATCTCTTCCCGAGAAAACTGAATGTCATCCAGCCCGTCCGCCATGGAGCTGACACCGCCTGTCGCGCAGACTTTGATGAACTCCGCACCGCGGCGAAACTGCATCCGTACCGTTTTTAAGCATTCGTCGACTCCGTCGCAGATAGCAGAAAGAGAAGTATCCCGGGCAATCTCCCAGGGGTAATGAGCTTCATCCGCATGGCCGGCAGTGACAGACAGCACCTGACTGCCGGCCATGATATGCGGTCCGGTAACCCAGCCGGACTCCACGCCCCTTTTCAGCCACGGACTGATGCGGCTCATATCGCGTACCGCAGTGAAGCCTGCCGCAAGCAGATCTCTCATATCGTTTACCGCCTTCAGCGCAAGAACAGCGTCTGGCTGCAGGACATAATCGTTCTCAAATCCGGTGAGATGAGCGTGGCAATCGATGAAACCGGGAAGAATGAGTCCATCTCGGGCTTCTAATACCTGTGCCTCTTCCCATTTCGGCGCATCCTCTGCAGGTCCTGCGTAAACGATTCGCGCCCCGTCAACCAGGACAGCCGCATCCGGTATCAGTTCCCCGCGGAGCACATCCGCCATCCGCCCGACTATAACCGTTCTCATTCTTCAATTCCCGGTGCGATACCAAGTGCGTGAAGTTCATGATTCATGCGCTCCAAGTCCTCATCCTTCAGCGTGTAGGTTAGGATGAAAATGACAAGAGCCACAATCGCTGCGGCAGCAGCGCCAATGGTAGCGCAAATTCTCAGTGTACGGAGGACCAGCTCTGTCTGCTCAGCCGCGTTCTGCACATAGCCCACACCATCCAGAATAAAGCCTAGAACCGCCCCGGCAACACCAGATGCCACTTTTGTCAGCAGTGTAAAAGCCGTTACAAACAGAGCATCCACCTTCAGTCCAGTCTGATATTCCGTGTACAGGGCACAGTCAAGGGACAGTGGCGTGAAAATGACGTTCCAAAAGCCGATGGAAATCCCGGCGATGGTTGCCAGGCCTACCATGATCACCACGTTCCGGTCACCGGTCAGATAACGCAGTCCATATCCCAGCGCAATCCCCATGAAAGCAGCGATCACGATGTTCCGCTTGCCAAACTTTTTTGTCAGAGGAGGAATTGCCAGCGCCGCTACAATCGGCGTGCCATAATCCACAAAAGTCAACGGCGTATAGTAATCCGCGTTTCCCAGATTATAAATACAGTAATACATCAGCGTACTGGCTGCGAGATAATACCCGATATAAACAATGGCTGTTGCAATACTGAAGCCAAGGAAAGGTCTGTTGCGAAGGAGGGCTTTAATGGAATCCACAATCGGAGCTTTCTCCTTTTTGTTTCCCTCTGCGGCTTCAAAGTCTCTCTCACGAATGGTGGCAAGTATCACTGCCGTAACCAGCAGAAGACCGCCAGCAACGAGAGAAACGCCGGAATATCCGCGAGCCATGTTTCCCTCCTCGCCTGCAAATTTTGTGATAAAAGGCATCAACGACAGTGCTGCAAAAGCCGAGCAGATACTGGTTCCAATGAAGCTCAGAGAGGAAAGCGCGGTAATTTCATGTCGATCCTGAGTGAGTCGGGTAGGGAATACTTTCATGGACATGGCAAACACGGTATAGGACATCCCGAAGCCTATATAAGTGAAGTACGCCCATGCCAACTTTCCACCCTCCGAGACAATACCGGGGTTGGTAAAGAGCAGCACAACAAAAATCGCCATTAGAATCCCACCAGCGAGAATATACGGGCGGCATTTACCCCAGCGGGTATAGGTTCTATCCACAATGGCGCCCATCATCGGGTCGTTGATTCCATCCCAGATTCTGGCAACCAGGAGCAGTGTTCCAGCGGCCGCAGCGCCAATTCCGAGCACGTCCGTGAAGTAGTACATGATCACCCCGCTGAACATCAGCACTGCATATGGGAACCCACTGCAGCCGATAATCCACCGGACCTTTTCTGGTAAACTGACTTTTGTGTTTGCAAGAAGCATATGGTTTTTCATATCTGTTATTTCTCCTTCCGGAAACTCGTACCCATTATTATTCTCATGCGCATATCAATGTCTTGATGTCCTCTTCCAACTGAACGGTCTGGCTGTCGCCTAGATAAGGCATATGCCCAGCCTCATAGTAGCGCAGAAACAGCCGATCCTTCGGAAACGCATGATGCCGGATCAGATAATGCACCCAGCCGATCGTAGTCAGCATGTCATAATACCCCATTCCGAACATCAATTTCATCTTCGGGTTCCGGTGCATGGCATTCTCCAGAGAGCGGATCGGGGATATCTTTGTCTTGAAATTCCAGCTACTCTCCGCTCCGGTCCAGAGCTCCACATATTCCTCATCCCCGGAAAGTCCGAAATACTTTTTCCAGAGTCCGTTGAACCCGACCGTGAAGGCAGGCATGGAAAAGGCGTTGGAAGCATCGTCTGAAAAATAATCATAGCTTCCGGGATTCTGAATCTTCCCGAGTGCCAGCCGGGAATCGTATATTCCGATGGACTTTCCCTCTGCGGCGAGGCCACATGCCGGGTACTGAAAGATATCTACATTCAGCCGGTCATCCAGTATTTTTTCCGGTGTATAACCCGTGTAGGTGCTCAGCTTTTCCGCAATGCGCCGCTGCTCCTCCTGTGGGCAGAGATCTCCGAGCGCCAGCGCTTTGAGATACTCATCATAGCAGAATCGCTCGCATGCCTCGATGTAGTCCGGCATCGGGCCTTTTCCTTCAGGATGCCAGTACCAGTTCGCGGCAGCAATAGACGGCAGGTTCAGTACAGCCTTCGGGATGGGAAAAGGCTCTTGTCCGTAGTCCAGCGCGCTCCCCAGCATAATCACACCGCTCACATGAAGAGGACCTCCAGCGGCGTCGGCAGTGGAAGTATAGAACATTCCCTCCGCCACGAGGGCGTTACGGATCGTGCCGAAGCTCTCACCCATAATGTAAATGGGGCTGTTCCACCTGTCATGCGCGGAAAGCCACATCCGGATGCAGCGGACAAAACACTCTGCGTCTTTCTCTGTAGTGCAGTAGGCGCTTTTCTTTTCCTGATTGTACAGCCGGGCATACCCTGTGCCGATGGCGTCGACAGCTACGACGTCGCAGGTATCCAGCAGACAATTGTCGTTGTTGATGAGTTCAAAAGGGGCTGTCTGCGGCATAGCGGTTCCATCGCCGCATTTTACGCGCATCGGTGAGAGCAGCCCCATGTGGACAAACAGGCTTCCGCAGCCGGGGCCGCCGTTCCATGCAAAAAGAACCGGTCGTCCCTCATAACTGCTCTCATCGCTTTTGATATAAGAAAAGCAAAACATACTGGCGTCAACGTTCCCCGCCGCATCGCAGATTGGGAAATTTTCCGCAAATCCGTCATAGGGGATCTTCACACCCTTGATTTCTACTGTGCCGTTCATCCGACGAGTTATTTTTTCAAACATTTTTGACCTCCGTCCTCAATAACAGCGTCTTCCTTCCAGATAGACCGCCCAGGGATACCTGCACATGGCAAGGATGTCTTCGTCCGGATTTCCTTCCACAATCACTAGATCCGCCAGTTTGCCTGCTCTCAGGGTTCCGAGGCAATCCTCCAGCCCGAGAATTCTGGCGCTGTTGATGGTCGCCTGCTTCAGGATTTCTTCGTTGGTGTACCCCACCTCGCGCCGTACGTCAAATTCATATCCCACATTGCGAGCATAGAAAGAACAGCTGGAATCGGTTCCCCATCCGGTAAGAACTCCCGCCCGTGTTGCCCTGACCAAATCGGCGGCATGAGCATAGACCTGATCGATTTTTCGGAACAGTGCGGGAGGCAAGGCACCGCATTCATGTCCGCGGTGCAGTTGTACGACCGGGTCCAGAGTCGGTACAATAGACGTCTTCCCGCCTTTTCTCAGAATCAGCTCAATGCATTCGTCATCCATCATGGAGGCATGTTCCACTGTACGGATGCCTGCCTCTGCGCAGAGGAGGATGCCCTCTTTCCCATGGCAGTGTACGCCTGCATACTTTCCGACAGATTCCGCAGCGGCCTGCAGTGCGAAGACTTCTGCCCGGGTGGTAATCAGTTCGCCCGGCTCACCATTGAGGTTTGCCACTGAGCCGGTCGCCATATACTTAATAAAGTCCACGCCTTTGGCATGCTCCTTTCGGACTGCCTTCAGGATTTCTTCCGGCGTGTTTACCTCGTCATAGAGGTTCGGGAAGGTGCTATTCCCCTTCGCAGTCGGTGTGAGACACTTGCCGGCGGTAAAGATCCGTGGGCCGGGAACCGTGCCGGCAACAACCGCGTCCCGCAGAGCGATTCCGATATCAAAAACATTTCCGCAGTCACGGATGGTCGTAAAGCCCTGCCGAAGAAACTCGCCGGCGTACCGGATCGCGTCAAAGACGTATTCGTTCTGACTCTTGGCGCCCAGAACATGAAAATCTTCCGTGGAGAAATACAGATGCATATGCAGGTCAAAAAGGCCGGGCAGCACCGTCTTCCCATGCAAATCCAGAATCTCCGTCTCTTCCGGGCAGTCAGCAGTACCGACGGGGAGAATCGCCTTCACGAACCTGCCCTCAACAAGAAGATCCGCCAGAGAACCGGAAAAGCCCTCTGTCAGGTACGGAATAACCCTAGCATTTCGAAACAATTTCATCCTGCGACACCTCTTCTTTGAGCGTAAAACGGGCTGTCATCAGCGGGTTTCCGCAATCAGTTTCCGGATATCGGCAGCGAGTGCTTCTGCGGCATTGGTATCCAGAAAAACCATATGTCCAGCGGGATACTCGCGAACAACGGTACGCTCCGGGGCAAAGCCGGATTGCTCCGCAATATAACGGTTCGTCCCCATCCAGGTGCACAGGTCATACATGCCGGTGGCAAAGAGAACCTTCATGTTCTCATTTCGCCGCATGGCGGCGGCAATGCACTGGGCATGATCTCTGGCGGGAATCTCCGGCATGATGGTCTCCGGGTAGGCCCAGTTCCAGCGCATATTGACATTAAAGTTCACATCCGCGTACCGGCGCCGGAAATCGATGCCCAGCCGTTCCTTCATAAATCCGTTCATCACAGAGATGACAGCGGGAGTATAAACGCTCATCGCCGGGTCGTCCCCTGAGGGATCGGCAAGGCCGATGCGATCACTCTGCCGGAGCGTCATACGGCTGTCATAAATGCCGATATCCTGTCCCTGTCCGGCGAGCAGAACCGCAGCAAACATTTCTGCCGCAGGGATTTTAAAGCCCAGCTGTTGAAGCATCGGCGCGGGAATTCCTATGTATTGCGCCATCTGTTCCGCAGCGGCGGCAGACTCCTCTTCGCTGAGCTCGCCTCGCTCCAGCTTTTCATAGACTGCCGGAAGCGTCGCCCATGCCCACCGGTCTGCTTCCTGATAATATGCCTCAATATCATCTGCGACTTTGTTATGATAAGCGTTCGCCGCCGCCATGCTCCGGAAGAGCAGCAGCGTAGGCTCAACTCCTTCCGGTAGCATAGAGGTAGCGGTCGCGTTCACTGCGAGGCTCTGCCCGATGAGAATCACACCATTTACGGAGATGGAGCGCTGGAAGCTGTTTTTCCGGAAAGCGCCACCGTTGAGCGCTTCCAGGACTCGCGCGCAGCGGATGGTTCCATAACTGGTGCCACAGAGATAGCGGGGACTGTTCCAGCGGCCATGTTCGGTCAGCCAGCTTTCAATGAAGTCTGCCATTACTTCCGCGTCTCCGCTGACAGAGCAGTACTTCTCATATGCGGATTCCTTTTGAATGGTTCCATAGCCGGTCCCGACCGGGTCGACGAGCACCAGATCGCAGAGATCCAAAAGGCAGTTCGGATTCTCTTCCAACGCAAAGGGAGGGTTCAGCGCAGGCTGTGTTTTTCCCTGCGGGCTGCGGATACGCCAAGGGCTGAACAGGCTCAGGTTTTCAATCGCAACGCTGCCGCCCGGGCCTCCGTTCCACACAAAGAGTACCGGACGCGCATTCTGTGTCTCTTCGACGCACCGGATGTACGAATAGCTGAACATGGACGCTTCCACTTCGCCATTGTCATCGCTCAAAACATAATCTTCTGCAATGGAAAGGAAATTAATGCGTTCCCCCCGAATCGTGATGACATGCTGTTTTTCATACCGGGTTTCCTGAAAGACTTCTCTGCTTTTCATGGCTGCCTCCTGTTTTTTGTTTTTATAGCTGGTTTTTCTTGCAAATCTAACGATAAGTGTTAAACTATGGTTTAAGTCAAGAAAAAATACTAAGTGGAATTGCACAAAACTGTATCCCAGGTTTTGTGTAAAAACACAAAAAGGAGCCCATCCCAGATGGAATACAGCATTTCGGAAGCATCAAAGATACTCGGAATCCCTGCTTCCACTCTCCGCTATTATGATAACAAAGGCTTTATCCCGAAAATCGGACGAAGCGAGACCGGTCACCGCGTATTTTCCGAAGGTGATCTGGATCTGCTGAGAGCCGTACAGCGGGGCATACAGGTGGGCATGTCTCTATCTGAGATGCGGGAGCTGTATGACACCGTAATCACTGGGGATAATCTATACGAGGGCAGGGATCGGCTTCTCAAAAAGCGGGCAGAACTGGAGATGCAGATTGCCCGCCTGCAATCCGCCATCTCATACATCGACAGTCTGATCCCGGAATACAACCGCCGGATTGAAAACGGGCTCTCCGCAAGAGATCTCTGAGAGATCAACCGGATAGAAGCAGAAACGATTGTCTCTTCTCCAACAGGACTTTGCGAGACATGGTCTCATCAATAGCTCAAAACCCTGTCGAACTGACACAGGAAACAGTTCAACAGGGTTTTTCACGTTTTATATGAGGTTTTGAACATTCACGATATCTATGCTAAATGATGACATTGTTTGCATCATTCGATTGTGTTTTTCTCCCCGGCGCCCAGCCCGGCCAGATAGGCCCGGGCCATGTTCCTTCCCCAGTCCTCCAGCGGGAGAGAGGCCCCCTCAATCCGGTACTGCATCAGCATGCCGCGGTGCAGGGCCACCAGGCTGTTGAGGATCTGCTCGTCCGGGTAATCCGCGGGGATGCTCTCCTCCGCCTTGCAGGCAGAGATAAAGTCCGTCAGCATCTGGAACCAGACGCGCTCCGGCTTGACGCGCAGATCCCCCGTCTCCGGAAAGCTCAGCGCGTGCACGAAGCTCTTGTACAGCACCGCCTCCCGCGCGCTGATCACCAGGCTCTTCCCGGCGAAGTCCAGCAGTTGCTCCATGGCGCTGTGCTCCGTATCCTCCGCATAGTCCCGGGCCATTCGCGCGTAGATCTCATCCACATGGTCCGTGACCTGCAGCTGCAGCTCATCCTTGCTCTTAAAATAGTGGTAGATGTTCCCGATGGAGCAGCCCGCCGAGGCGGCGATCTCCTCCATGGATACATTTTCAAAGCCGTAGCGCTCAAACAGTCCGACTGCGGTCTCCTTGATATGCTGCCGCATGGCGAGCGCCTGCTGCTTTCTCTTGCTGATTTTCTTTTCCACGCCGGACACTTCCCTTCCCGACACGTCTGGCGAAACAGGTTTTCTTTCTAAAATATTATACCTGTCATCTGGATTTTGCAAGCCTTCATTTCCCGGCATGCACATGGAAGATCATCCTTATGCCTTTATTCCTCCCGCAGCGTCTTCTCCCCGACGGCGATGATCCGGTCGTCCAGGACGGCAAAGACAATCTCCATCTCCGGATGTTCTGTCAGGAAAGCCCTGCAGGCGGTAATCGCTTCCTTCCACGCCAGCTCCAGCGGGTAGCCGAAGATCCCGGCGGAGATGAGCGGAAAGCCGATAGACCGGCAGTCGTGGTCCCAGGCAACCTGCAGCGCCGAGGTGTACGCGCCGCGGAGCTTCTCCGGCTCCCCGTTCTGCCCGCCGCCCCAGCGCGGTCCGACCGCGTGCACAACATACTTCGCCTCCAGCTTATACCCCAGCGTGATCACCGCGGAGCCCTCCGGGCAATACCCGGCCCTGTCGCAGGCCGCCTGCAGCTGCTCCGGCCCCGCCGCCCGGAAGATGGCGCCGCAGACACCTCCGCCCATCCTGAGGGCGCTGTTCGCGGCGTTCACAATCGCGTCTGTCTTCAGATCGACAATGCTGATCTTCTCAATGCGAATCCCCATTTTTTATTCTCCTCATTCAGCAAAGCTTCAGTTGTTTGCAATTTGCAAACAACTGAGGATTTCTTCGTTTTACAGTTGCCCAATATACCCTCGGGTTGGATGTCTCCGCCAGCGCAGCGACGACATCTGCAGCGCACATCCACCATTTTGCCGTATCATCATCCCATACCGACCTGACAGGTACATGATCGAAGAAGCGGATAGAAATCTTATTTGCAGACATCACGTCTCACCTCTTCCCATACTTCCTCCCCTGCCTATCCCAGCCGGTCCTGCACGAACTCCAGCAGCTGTTCCGCCTCTCCGCGCATGTCCTCGGAGCATTCCATCGCCAGCAGGCGGTCAAGGCACTGCTTCGCCATCTCGTAGTTCTTCCTCTCGAGGCTGGCCCGCGCGCTACTCATCTCCGACCACTGCGCCGCGTTCGGCACGTTCTTCTCCGCCGCTTTGCGGAACAGGGTGTAGGCCTCGCTCCACTTCTCCTGGTTGTAAGCCTCCACGCCCTGGTTGAAGCTATCCACCGCCTTGTTGTACGCCGTCCGCTTCGACCCGAAGGCAAAAGCCAGGATCAGCAGCAGGATCCCGACCCCGATGATGCCCAGCACCAGGGGGAGCTTGTTCTTGTTTTTCTTCTCAGCCATCACGCGTTCCCTCGCTCCCGTTTCATTCTTCCGGCTCTTCCGGCCGGGCGGCGCAGAGCGCCCTGGCTTCCTCCAGCCTGCTCTCCGGGACGTAGATATCCGTCCCCTGCCCGCTCATCCCGAGCACCACCTTGCCGAAGCTCCCGTCGCCCGGGTAATCGCGCAGGCACGGAATCCCGTACGCCTCCAGCATGTTGATGATCAGCTCGTCGCTGAGGTCCACCGGCTTGCAGTTGCAGAGAAACGCCGCCTTTTCCGGTTCGCCGGACGGCGTTTTGGGCCAGCGCTCCAGCAGATTGGAGGGCAGGCTTCTCTCTATTTTCAGTTCCATTTTGTTACCTCCTTATTCAGCGTTTGAGAAATCTGTCTGTTATATACAGTTTATCATTTCTGTGTAACAATGTCGATCGTTTTTTGCGTACAGAACCGGAATTTCCCAAACCCGTATGCATCATTCCGTTCCTTGTATAAACCGCGAAAACCGCCTGATTGAACGAATCAGGCGGTTTGCTTCATGGATTGGGCATATTCCCTTCCCGTGGAAAGGCGGTGATTCAGCGAAGACCGTTGATGAAATCGGTCAGCAGTTCGCGGTCATAGTAGCTTGCGAGACTGGCGAGATACACATCCGGGTCGACTCCCTGATCGATATCGTAGAAGGAGCCGTTCTTCAGGAAGGACATCCGCATGGCGCTGGAGATCTGGAATACCGACCCATAGGCTGTAGACAGCGGCTGCACAGAGCAGCTGCCGCCGCCGGTCGTCCGGCCGATCAGCGTAACCTTCTGCGAAGACTTCAGCGCCGCAGGAACCAGGTTGCCGCAGGAGAAGCTCACAGGAGAGATCAGGCAGAACAGATTCCTGTCCTGCACGGTATCCTTTTCATCGAAGCTCCGGTCGAGGTTGACGTCCGCGCGGTAAACGGAAGTCGACATTGCTCCCGTTGCCATGTCTTTAACGCTGAACGGCGCGTCGCCGAGGAACCACCCCAGGACAAAGATCCCCGCGTCCACCGCGCCGCCCGTGTTGTTGCTCAGGTCCAGCACAACGTTTTTGATCGGGCTGTTCTCGCGCGTGATCTGTTTGTGGGCCCGGATGATGAGGCCAATGGTGTCATCCGGGATATCTCCCGTCTCCCGGCCAGCGTAAAAGGCCTCTCCCCGGTATCGGGACCTGAAGCTGTCAAAGGTGACAAAGGCCGTATCGCCCACTTCTTCATAACCGGGACAACCGTCGGGATAAAACGCCTTTCGGGCCTCGGCGTATTCCCTGCTGTGCTCCGTGATCTTTCGGTTTGCCATCCCGGAACTGTCCGAGATGGCGTCCAGGCCCGCCATCCACGAATACTCATTGAAAACAGAGTGCAGATCATCCAACGTATAGTCAATAAAAGACTTCAGCGCGTTGTCCGCGTCGACCGGATCGTTTCCGCTGAGCACCTCGTCGTAGCCGATCTGCCAGAACAGCTGGCGGAAGCTCTGGATATCATGCGGCTCTTTCAGACCATAGAGGGAGTCCAGCACCAGGCAGAGCTCGTTGTAGCTGTATTCGGCGAGCGCGTCGCTGCGCTGTGCCTGCGGCACACTGTAATAGAACTCCGCCAGTTCCGTATAGCTGCCCTCGTTGTAGTCGAAAAGGTCCTCATCGTTTGCCAGGATCAAAGCCTTGCCGTTGAAAAGGAAGCTCGTCTGCATCGGCGAGACAAGAAAATCGTTCATCGTCTGCAGCGGCAGATAGTACTTGCCGTCCTGCGCGATCAGCTCGATCCCGTATGCGGCGAGATCCAGCGTCATGATGTCGCCGTAGCGGTCAAAGGAGGCCTGCTTGTCGCGGTGGAAAAGCTGTGCCTCGCCGTTTGCGTTGAAGCCCGACTCGCTGAGCAGGTCGATCAGCGTCGTGTCGTCGGAGTTGTGGATGAAGGCATCATAGTCATTGAATTCGAGCGTGTCCGTATTGAAATCAACCGTCAGGGTGAAGCCGCTTTCACGCTCCAGGATGAGCCTGTTGTCTTCGTTATAGATGGACAGCTCATAGCCGGGATCTCCGGCAAATTCCCGGTTCAGGAAATACAGAAGCTCCGCCCAGGAATAGAGCTCCACGTATGGCAGATCCTCCGCGCCATCCACAAAATAGAGCGGATAAGGTTCCGTCAGCTCGGTGTCAAGGTCTCCGATATAGGCAGGGAAGCTCCGTTCGACGATCGTATGCCCGACCTCTTCCCCGCTCTCGTCTGACGCGGCCGCCGCAGCCGTCTGTTCCGGCGCCGGCGCATCGGTACCGGCAGCGGCCTGCTGTCCGGCCGCGCCGCAGCCGGACAGCAGGATGCACACCAGAAGGATCGCCGTAAAGCGGATCATTCTACTCTTTTTCATCTGATTCTCCTCTTGATCATGGTTCCGCACGCGTTTGCGCCGTCACGCTTTCCCGCGCTTACCTCATGACCGCATCAATGATGCCGAGCATATCGTCGAGGATCTCTTCCTGCGAAACAAAAACCATATGGGCTACATCGCCGTCCTGGAAGCCCATGTCAAAACCGTCGTCCGTATTGGTCAGCGTAAAGGGTACTGTCATATCCGAGTGATCGTCCACGATCACATAGCCTTCTTCGGCAAGATCCAGATAGCCGGTGGTGTAAAGCTCCAGGGTCTTCATGTCGGCGCTCATGATCATGAGGGCGACATAGTTGCATTTTTCAGAATCGTCCATGGCAAAGAGGAAGTATTCGCCGTTCTCGTTTCTTCCCTCCGCGCCGTCCTGGAACACGCTCTCCCACTCGGCACGCACTTTTGCGGCGTCATAGCCGTTGTCGGACTTCGCTCCGGATTTCGCGGCAGCTGAGGCGCTTCCGTTCATCTTGTCGGGAGCCGTGTTGACTTCGGGTTCAGCCTGTGACTGCTCGAGGATGTCGCGCATCTCGCCCAGGATGGTCTCCTGGTCGACGACCGTCATCACGGCGGTGTCACCGTCGGCGAGGAAATACATCTCGAAGTCACCCTGCTCCGAATCATAGAAAATAAACGGGACTGCCACGTCTCTTGACTCGTCGATCAGGACAAGGTGCTCATCTTCGCCCTCTCCCTCCGTCTGGATGTAGCCTTCGCGGATGTAGAGCGAGCCGTCGACGCCGATGATGGTCAGCGTGGCCTGTTGGATATCCTCCGGATCATCATAGGCGAGCAGGAAACGGTCGCCGTTTTCATTCTCGCCGGTTGCGCCGCCGGTATAGGTGTCATACCAGAGCGCGATGATTTCCTCCGCTGTGAGCGGTTCCTCCTCGGTGGTCTGCGTGTCGGAAGAGTGGTTGCTGGTTGTGCTGATGCCGTCGGTCCCTACTGTGACGCCGACTTCGTCGGTCGTGGTATTGGTGGTGGTGACGCCGTTTTCATCCGTCTGGCTGGTGGTCACGGTTACGGTGCTCGTTCTGCTGCTGGAAGCCGAGCAGGCGCTCAGCGAGAAAAGCATTGCCAGGGTCAGAGTCAGCACAATGATCTTCTTCATGAATCGTGTTCTCCTTTAAAAAATCATAATTTTGGAAGCGCAAAATTGGTACCCGGGATAAAAATCCTTTCAGGTCTGGTAAAGACGATTCGGATCCACCCGGATAGCGCCTTTATTCTATCACATTTTCGGCAGTTCTCCAACAGGAACGAAACTTAATTTTTCTCCTCCGGCAGCACCCGGTCCCCGTTTCGCCATATGGTTTACATAATATTCTCAGCCGTATTCGTCCCAGTAGTCTTCCGCGTCCTCGTAATCCCAGAAGTCGTCCGGGTAATCATAGTAGAAATCATCGGGATGCGCGTAATCCGACGCGCCGTAGGGATCATTGGTAGTTTTTGGTTTTGAAGTTTTTCTCTTTTTCGAAGGCGCCGTCGGATCTGTGACACTCACTTTGACAACCTCGTTGTCTTCATCGACCCAGATTATGTATATTTTCGGCGGGTCATCGTATCTGTACTTCGTTGTCCTGACCCTGTTTCCGGTCCAGTCTTTAACTGTCAGGTTATCTGTCCCTTGCCATTCCCAATTAGAGGGAATATATGGAACATACATCCCCACATAAGGCACCTTGCCATATATGGAATCACGAATCCGCTTTTCCTCACGTTCTGTTTCCGCCTGTCTTGCCTTCGAATAAGCAAGCAATTCTTCGGCCTCCCGTTTCATGTCATCTGAACATTCCATTTCCAGCAGCCGATTCAGGTGGCTCTCCGCGAGACCATAATGTTTGTAGCTGATACTGCTGCGGCTTTGACTCATCAGTGCCCACTGCTCAGCATTCTCAATGTCGCGATCCGCCGCTTTAGTAAAAGCGTAATAAGCATTATACCATTCTTCTCGCTGATAATACTCTATCCCCTGGTTGAAGCAGCGCACTCCCTGATTATATCTCACGTTGCCGATGACTGTCATAGATAAATATACGGTCAAAACGGCAGCGGCCGCAAAGATCAGGAGAGTCGCGGTCAAATTCATAGCCGGTGCTTTCGGTTCCGGCGGCACAGGTTTCCCTTCCAGCCCGGCCAGCTCCCGCCTCATCCTGTAGACCGTATCGCGTTCTTTCCGGAGTCTTTTGCCGGTCTCCGCGAGATCGGACACGCCCTTGCACCAGTATATGCCGGAGATCAGAAGCCCCAGAACCCCGGTAAGAGCACATACGAAACTGTCAATCTCGAATCTCTTCAGGGCTATCAGGAGCACGGCAGTGCCCACGACCAGCACGGAGGACCACAGCACCTGCCGCCGGCTTTTCCTCTCACGCTCCTGGTCGGATTTGATAAGCTCCTTGTAAAACCTGCCCGTAGCCTTTATTTTTTGAATATTTTCCGCTTTCTCGTCCACGGCCGGCTTCGGCTTCTTCTGGCCGTACGGCGTATAAACATTGTTGGATTCCACCGAATCGAACGACAGGTATGATTTTGGCCCCGGGGCGGTCACCGTATGCCTGACGGGTTTGGTCGATGCCGGAGGAGAATACGACGCTTGGCTGTCATCCTCCGTTTTCCGTATATCATCAAGGGGGGCGCGATCCTGCAGTCCGGAGTATGCATGGTAGCTGAAGCTGTAATCGTCGTCATCGTCGTCAGCCTCGTCATCGTCGTCACGATCATCCGGATCATCCGGCCAGTGATCCACGAAATGAAGCTCTCCGGTCTCCAGATTTTCGATCATGCCGTCGCCGACATACATGATCTGCTCCCCTTTGGAATTCTCTCCGAACTCATCAAAGGCATAGCCGATATCGCCGTTGTCCAGATCCATGAAATAATCCCCGATTGCGCTCCCCCTCCTTTCGTCCGGATGATCCCTTTATATGCCAAGTATCAATTGTATTCTTCCCAGTAGTCTTCCGCGTCCTCGTGAATCCAGGGGCGCCAGACTGCGCTCAGCTCCTGCGAATCCTGGTTCAGAGGAATGGGCTTGCCTTTCCGTTCGGTGATCGCGCATTTCACCCTGTAGAACTCATCGCGTTTTTCCCGGATCCTGTCCGCGTAGCCCAAGAGCTTTCTCAGCGAGAACACCCACCGGCAGCCGAAGCCGAGCCCCAGCAGGATCGACAGCGTGACAGCCCATTTCGGCGCGTCAGGCTGGAACGAAGTCAGGACGCACGGATACACGAGCGCAAGGAGCATCACGAACCCGGAGAGTAGCGTTTTCCCCAGCCAGGGCTTCTTCTGCGCCTGTTCCCGATCCAGCTCCTGTACCAGCTCCCGCCCGTATGCCTTCAGCTCCGGAACCGTGGCGTCTTCCCGATTCAGCGGGCTC
This sequence comes from Oscillospiraceae bacterium, assembly GCA_017448455.1. Classification (GTDB taxonomy): domain Bacteria; phylum Bacillota; class Clostridia; order Oscillospirales; family Oscillospiraceae; genus Limivicinus. Next base: position 20,869 of record JAFSLL010000028.1, read on the forward strand.
GTATCCTCCGGCTCCGATGATGTCTCCTTTTTTTCCACTCGGGCGGAACCCGGTTGGAGGGGCCGCTGTAGCTGTAAGAGCCTCTGAAACCGGAATCATCAGACCGGGTATCCTCTTCATCATCAGATTTATTATCTGAATCATATGGCCAGTAATCGACATGAACACCTATTCTGACAATTCTTTTATCAGGGTTATCAGTCCTATAGGTGAATAGCAGCGGTGTCAGCGAAAAGTATTCGCTTTGACTGAAAAAATCAGAATTGCGCTCAGCGCCGTATATGACAATCTTTTCGTTATCGAAATATACTTTCAGCGGTTCTTCCAGGAAGGTTGCTGATATTTCATCTATATTTTCCTTTTTCAGGGCCACCATGTATCCCAGAACCATCAAGTTGAAAGGCATTTCACTCAGTTCTTTAACCATGACAAATCATTCATCTATATATGGTTGATCAGAGTAACCGTTTTTCAGCAGTTTTCCTACCTTTTTATCCAGGTAAGATTTGAAAACATCATTGAACAGTCTAGTTTTGCCGAATAATTTGACCAAAGTTGGACTAATCGCATAATAAGTGTCGATAAAACAACGTCCCAGCCAGCATTGAGCAAGATAATTGTCCCTATATCTGCGAAGTGCCCATACCTGAGGGCAGTCATAGGATCCGTAAACAGCTGTTGCTATATAACACCCACTGCTCTTTTTTCTGCGTCCGCTGCTTCTCTTCTTTACTTGCCCATAATACTTGCGACGTTCATAGTCACGTCTCTTGCGTTGACGTTCATTGTAAGCACGTCGTTCCGCTTTGCTACTCATAGATAGTTGCCTCCTTAAAAATGTCTATTTCCTAGATCATTACAGGCTAATATTTTAAACTAATCCAAAAAGAAATCATCTATATCATCTATTGACCTCAGGATCTCCTCTTCCTTCACTCCCGCAGCGCGCGCCAGAGCAACAGATTGCAGCAGTGTCTCGCGGAAATCCGGTGAAAATGCCGCATCTACCAGACTCTGGAACTGTTCTGACTGAGCCTGGACTTCTTCAAGATACGCTTCATATTTCGTCTTCAGCTCTTCATCCAGGACATACTGCTTTTGGATATACTCTTCCAGAATCGCCTGTTCTTTTGAATAAAGGACATATCTGCCGTATTCGAAAGCCAGCTGAGTTGCTGCCTGAGCCAATTGCGCATATTCCGGTCCAATAACCGAAGTCAGAGACAGGGACAGGCACTTGATCATCGCTTCCAGCGAAGCCCAAAGGCATTTCTCAATATAATCTACTTCAGGGAGTTCTTCATTCCGGAGCCGTTCCGTATAGCTCCGAATCTCCTCAGCAATCGCAGTGACTTTTTTTACGTTCTCTTTGGAAACTCCATATGCGCTCAGAGCTTTTGCAGAAAGATCTATATAATCGGCATACAGTGTAAAAACGAATTCGCTGTAGCTCTGTTCGTCCTCTAGTATTGCGTACTGGGAAACCTTATCCGCTATATTCTTCCAGTCTTCCGGTGTCAGCTCTTCAACCTTCTTCCCTGAGGCAAGCGTATCAATCAGGAAGATCTGAAACACGGTACCGATCTTCATTAGCGTCAACTGATTGCTGTCTTCGCTCTCGGACAAGGCAAAAAGATTGCGCTGTAGCGAAGTCACCGTTTCCATCGCATTATTCAGCCAATCACCGACAGGAGAATCCAGCAATTCACTGATCGCAATTTCTTGTAAGCTGTCAATCGGCATTTTCAGTTTCTCCCGATTCCGACATCACTTCCTCTACCGGCTCTACTGTCTTTCCGAACAATGCCGACAACGACTTGGTGTTATTGACAAGCGCGCCAAGTCTCTTTTTCTGTTCGTCAGAGAACGTTCTGTAGTCCTTCCCGTACATCTCCAGGCAAAGCGAATAATATCCGTTCAGCCCGGTTCTGAGGTCGATGGTTGCCTTCAGAATCCGACTGATCTGCGCATCCATTTCTTTAACGATCAGCGTGTTCTTCTTGACCGCTTCGATTTCTTCATTCTTTTCTTTATTCAGCTTCGTCCTTTTGCTTGCGTACAGAACAATGGAAGTCAGCAGTGTAGCGCCGGCGATCGTCCAGCCGACAGGCCCCGCCATCGCAAGCAGAGCGTTTCCTGCCGCCATACCGCCGCCACCGGTAGCAAGAGCGCCACCGCCCAGCCAGGCTAGTGCTGCGTTTGTAGCAGCAGCTCCGGAGAGGGTGGAAATAGCCGCCCCTGTCGACGCCGTGCCGAAGGTGGTCGCAATCCACATCGCCGCTGTTGGCGCCATAAACGCAACAGAAGCTCCGGCTGCAATACCGGCTCCGGCGCCGCTTGCGGCCAGACGGGCCGCCTCCAGCTCTCTCTGACCGAATTCGCAGGTACCAAGGAATCTGTTTCTGTTCGTCTCGATCTCTTCAAAATCCGAATCAAACGATTTGGGGCGGTTGGCGATGCTGTTTACAAGAGCTTCCACAAACGTGATGGAATCCACGCCCCTTGTACGCTCCACGAAAAGCTGAACGCCTTTATCGTTCATCAGGGTATAGGCGTCATTGTATTCTGTGATGGAGGACTCTAGCATACGATCCAGTTCATAGATCTTTTCCGTGATATCATCCTTCATTGCCATTGCGGAATCTCTGATCTCTTCCGCCTTGCCGCCGAGCATCTCACTCACTTCCAGAGCTTTCCCTTTAACTGCATTGAGGTCAATGGATTCTGCGCCTTTAACCGCCATCTCCTTAATCTTCAGCAGATTGATTTTGCCTTTCTCTGCCATGATATTCTCATTCTCTCCTTTTATTCATATAATAGCTTAGACCAACACTCGGTAATAAATCAAAACACCTACAACAACAGCTACAACAATCGCAAATAGTATTGTTTTCATTTTCTTGGTCAAAAGTCTTTTTCTTGCTGTGCCATATAGTTTTATATTTGTTCCAGGTAACCCTACGGTAAAATCTTTATTTTTATGACCTAAACTAACACTCTTTTGAAGTGGTAAACTAAAACTGGACACAGAGGGGGTAGAAATTGGACACTGCTTTTGGTATTCTGTGCACGGGATATCAAGCAGTGGACAGTTCACCTCAGACTGTAGGCAGGAGGTTACCACATGAAGTACACAAAAGAAC
>JAFSLL010000304.1 GCA_017448455.1 Oscillospiraceae bacterium
ATCAGCGCAATCATGGCAGGGGTGGCAAAGACATCCAATTCCCCGCTGCCCAGCGCGCCGGCGCATTTCTCCTTTGTGACGGTCAATTCAATCTTGCCCTTGATCCCGGTTTGCAGCATACGATCTCTCCTTTTCCAATTATGATCATTTCCTTATTTGCAGATCTCATTATAACAAATCAGCAAGCAGAAAGCAAGAAACCCGGCAAAAAAATGCATCTTAGCGCGTGAAAACGCATCTTAGCCTTGGGGGACTTGAAAAATGGAGCTGGAATGATTACAATGCAAGCATCCAGAGGAAAGAAAGGTGAGCACATTGTACACAAAGAAAGTGATCCTGCACGATTTAGGAAGTCCATATGACGGCATGATCCAAGCCAAATGCGACCAAATGATCGCGGCGGACGGGAAATACGCCCCCTGTCAGGGTTGCTTCGGTTGTTGGACCAAGCATCCCGCGGAGTGCTTTATGAAGGATCTGCTGCGTCAAGCCTGCCGGATCATCGGTCAGGCGGACGAGCTGGTAATCATCACGCAAAATCTTTACGGAGAGTACAGCGCCGCCGTCAAAAACGTGCTGGACCGTTCCATTGGAACGTCCACGCCCTTCAGCACTTACCGGAGCAGGCAGATGCATCACACGCTGCGATATGGAAAGCACGCGCTTTGGAAGGTAATCGTCTACGGCGATATCACCGAGGAGGAAAAAGCCACCTTCCGGTATCGGGCGGAACGCAACGCCATAAACGACGGCTATACCCGCTCTGAGGTCGTGTTTATTCAGGCGCTTTCCGAATTGGAGGACTTGTTATGAAAACGGTATTGATCAATTGCAGCCCGAAAAAGCGCTTCTGCGCCTCCGCTTATTTCGCTTTTTTGCAGCGTCTGTTCGTGGGCGGAAAAAAAGTGACCGAAAAGCTGCGCAGCCCAGCGGATCACACGCGAATCCTGGAGCAGCTGAAGGACGCGCAGGCGGTGGTGCTCTGTCTGCCGCTCTATGTGGACGGTCTCCCCTCTCATGTGCTTCGCTTCCTGGTGGACATGGAGCGCTTCTGTAAAGAAAACGATCTGCGGCTCAGCCTGTACTGTGTCGCTAATAACGGCTTCATCGAGGGAAAGCAGAACGAGCCGCTGATGCAGAGCTTAGAGCATTTTTGCAGGCGGGCAGGGCTGATCTGGGGCGGCGGCGTCGGGATTGGCGGCGGCGTGATGCTGAACGTGACCCGGATCCTGTTTATCGTGAACATTGCCCTGCTGCTGTTAAACACCGTGCTCAGCGTGATAAACACCGGTAACTTCTTCCCAAAAGGCGCCTGGATCAGCTTTGGGGAAAACGCCGCGCTGCTGCTCTATTTCAATCTGGGCGTGCTGTACTATCTCGCCCGCATGGGCAGATTCATCCGCAAGGGCGGCTTCAGCGGGAAGAAATATACCCGGATCCTGATCCCCTCTTTTGTCTTCATCCTGTTTGCCGACGTCTTCTTTATCATCATCTCTCTGTTTGAGGGCGGTCTCTTCCGGGGCTGGCTGGCAAAGAAGGATTATGAGGCATAGATCGATATGGCTTCTTTACAGGAGCTGATGATTCCATATGAACTTTCCCCATCGCGGTACTTGCTTTTCTTCGTCTGGCATCGTATAATCGAAGCTGTCAAATGTCTGAACCGACAGGCCGAAAGAGGATACCACACGGGGGAACAGCATGAATGTAGTGATTGAACAGGTCGAAAAGAAGAGCGAGGAGCTGGTCCTGATCCGCTGTCGGGCGGTGACGGATGAGGTCCGGGAGATCGAGGCTTTTGTCAAGTCCCGTCAGGGCAGCCTGACCGGCGTCGCCGATACAAAGCTATATGAGATCGCCGTGACGGAAATCTGCTATATCGAGTCTGTAGACGGAAAGACCTTTCTCTATACCAGCGACCAGGTCTACGAATGCGCTTACCGGATCTATGAGTTGGAGGAGCTGTTGAAGCCCAAACACTTTCTGCGGATCTCAAAGCCCATGCTGGTCAACCTGATGAAGATCCAGTCGCTCCAGCCTGCCTTCAATGGGCGCTTTCTGGCGATCCTGCGCTCTGGAGAGAAGGTCATCATTTCCAGAAACTATGTGAAAGCGCTGAAAGCCGCTTTGAAGGGAGAGGCATAATATGGAGCTCAAACGCTTTATCGTCAATAAGCTGATTCTGTTCTTCATTCTGTCTACCTTGATCGCCGCGGCCGTTTCTCTGATCGGCTCCGCCTTTGACAGGGACGCCAGTATCCGCTACATAAACCTGCTGACGCCCATGGAGTACGCGGCACTGTGCATTCTTCCGACGCTGGTGAGCTATTCGAAGCATGAGCTCTCCCCCAAAGCGCTGCTGCTGCGCAAGGCGCTCTCCCTGCTGCTGATCGAGGGCATCATGCTTTTTATCGCCTTTCAAAGCCCCGCCATTGACACAAAACGCCCGGAAGTCGCTCTCGCCATTGCCGGCAGCGTCCTTGTGATCTTTGTTCTGGCCCACCTGTTCCTCTGGCTGAAGGATTCTGCCGAGGCGAAAAAAATGAATCGGGATCTCGAAAAATTTCAAAAGCAGCACGAGCTCCCTGGCACGGACAGTTGATTTCGCATCAGCCGGGCGCAGAGAGTTAATTACAGCCGCAAAGCGCTTGCTTTGCGGCTGTCGTGATATCAGGCGTGATTCTTATATCCCTTTTCGAACAGCGTTTTTTGTACCTTCTTGATTTTCTCATTTTCTAAATGTATTTGTCTATCGCTGCTGCTCAATTGCGTAATGGGCTTATGATTCTCAATCTCTTTTAATTCCCTTTCTTTGTATGACCCTACCCCTAACTCGCTTTTCTTTTCACTGATCGCTTCCAAAACGGAAAAACGAATGGTTAGTTGTTCATTGTCCAGATCTTCCTGTTTCAAGCCAAAATACGCCGGATTCTCATATAGCGCGTATAGATGTGTGCCACAGCGTGACGCGATCCAAACCGATTCACCAATGTACAAACAGATGGGATCCTTTCCCTCCATGATTAATTCAACTTGATAAACGCCGCCCTTTATCGCACTCGGATCCATCCCATTCTCGGTTTTAAAAAATTCGATTTTCATATCTCCGTTTTCCATGATGTATTCAGAAGCTTATACATCATGTTCCCTTTCTGTTTTATTTAGTGGTTCCTTGCAGCACAGGTTCATTGAGAATTACAAGTAATATTTCTTTCGCGCAAGCAATAAAAACCTTTTCTGTCTGGCGGACAAAAGCGGTTTCTTTGATGTATAAGAGCGCCTTCGCTTGAATAGTATTCATGAACCGCAGGCACGTCGTCCATCGTGAAATTACGCAGGATCAATCTGTCGGTTTCAAAGTAAATCATATGATTGTCATCCTCCACTTTCAATTTGCAGATCTGATTATACCACAATCAAGCGTGTCGGTCAACAAAGAAACCTCTCTTGCCTCGGTAGACAAAAGAGGTTTCTTTGATGGCGGAGCGGGTGGGATTCGAACCCACGGTACCGTTGCCGGTACACCTGATTTCGAGTCAGGGCCGTTATAACCACTTCGATACCGCTCCGTTTAGAACGGTGCTATTATAACAAGCAGGCGGCAGAAAATCAAGTGCCAGTTTCCGATTATTCGCTAAATCCGTTCTGACTGTTGAAGCGAAAGCTGTGCGCTATGGATTACAGCGTTTGCAGGGTACATAGCCCTGTTCAATGAGCTCCTCACGGGTGCCGTTGAAGTACAGCTTATTCTCTTCCTTCATGTCCGTGACAGAGGCACAGCTGGGCAGGTGAAACTTTTTTGTCTTCTTATTCGCGACATAGCGATAGAGGCTCTCCTCTTCCGGCTCCGTCTCATCGGGTTCAGCGGACTCGTCTGGCTGCGCGCGATCCTGGACGTCGCTATCCGCGTTTGAATCTGTCTCGACAGCTTCCACAGCGGAGATCTCCATGGCCTCAGAAACCGGCTGTGAAGGTTCTGAATACGGAAGGTCGGTCTCAGTCACAGGAGTTTCTGTCAAAAGCTCCGATATTGTCTCGTATGCTGTCATGGTTTCATCCACTGCGGGAACGGCAGCCAGTTCTGATACAGCCGTTTGTTCCATGCCGCGAACCGGGGTCCAGACTTCCGGCTTTTCCGCGGCGCAGCCGGTCATCAGAACAAGCAGCATAAGAAGGATCGGAAATTGCATTGCTTTTTTCATGGGAAGATTCCTTTCAGCGTGGAAAAACAGTTGGACGGATCGGTCTTTTTCAGCGAACTGTCATTCTCTAAAGCATAAACGTAGCGATATATACCAGTCCGTCCGGGTTGGGCAGAGCCGGGTCCTCCAGCGAAAACGCGCACGCAAGTCCCTGCTCTTTTGCCGCCAGGGCAAAATGCGCCAGGGCGATGCCTAAATCGATTTTTTGCAGGTCCCAACCGTCGGCGCTGAGATAGCCCTTGCTCCGCTTCTCATAGAAGTGAACCTTGTTTTCTCTGACCAACGCTCGCCAGGGCTGCTTATTGACGGCGGAGGGAGCCAGGCGTACCAGCTCCAGCGGGATTCGGAATCGGTGCGCCCGCTCCGGGGTAAGCGGTTTCTCAAAGCTGCCGTCAAAGAACAGCTCTGAGAAATCCATGCGGCTGTCGGCATTGACGCCCTTTCGCATCAGGCTTTCCCGCAGTGACATCTTTGCCGCCGGGTATCCGATGGGGCTGACGCAGGGCATAACTTCTCCTTCTGCCAGGCCGATTGCCCGCTCGAACGCGCCGCGGTTCAAGGCCCCGGCAATCCAGGTGCTGCCCAATCCCAGGGCCTCGGCATAGAGCAGGACCGTCTCAAAGGCATAGCCAAAGGCTTCCTCCGCGTGGGGAAGCCTTTGAAGCTTTCCCGCAAGAT
>JAFSLL010000305.1 GCA_017448455.1 Oscillospiraceae bacterium
GTACAAGATGAGGCTGGAAGCAATGAAACGGCAGGGACAGAGGACGGATTTAACTTCGTCTCCAGTGGAGACGAAGTTGAGATCAACAGAACAAATTGCTCAGACGGTAAGTGATAGTCGTGCTCAAATCGATCGTTATATCCGTCTTACAGAGCTTGTCCCGGAACTTCTTCAGATGGTCGACGAAGGAAAAATCGCCATGCGGCCGGCTGTGGAGATCTCTTATCTCACGAAGAAAGAACAGCAGTATCTGGTGGATGCCATCGAGTACGCTGACTGTACGCCGTCTCACGCTCAGGCGATTCGTATGAGGGCCTTTTCGAAAGACGGAGTGCTTGGACAGCACGTGATCGATAACATCCTGAATGAGGAGAAACCGAATCAGGTCGAGAGGATCAGCCTCAGGTACAATGACGCCAGACGGTATATCCCGGCCAACGTTCCGTACAACAAGACCGGTGAATATATCTTGAAAGCGCTGGAGTTTTACCAGAAGCACCTCGAACGGCAAAAAGATAGGGACGCTCGGTAAAAAACGGCATCAGCTCATTCCCCCTTCACACTTTCCCCATTAACCACCATGCTGCCTCAAGAGGAAGGTAATATATTTTCTTCGCGTACGCGCATCGCAGAATTGCTATAGTTTGTATATAATGCTAAGTAGCAGACAGAGGTGATTGCGTATGGCAGCAGAACGAACTGAAAAACCGAAAAAGAAATGGTTGGTGCTGATCCTGTGCGTTGTGGTCAGCGTCCTTTTATTGGCGCTATGCTGCAGGTGCTGTGCGTCCTCTCTGGAAACGACATCTTCCGGGTCCGTGAACGAAAGCACAACGGCTTTGTCTGAAGAACGGCCCGTTGTAGCTGAAGACACTTCTGCGAAGACAACTGATGATGAGGAAACGCTTGGCAATCAGGAAAGTTTGGTGGGGGGCATAAACGTGAGCCATGAACCGGATACGGGGAGCCAGGAAGAAAGCACTGAACCGGAGATGACAAACGAGGAAGCCACCCAGACACTCCCGGAAGAGACAACTGAAGAGGCGAATACAACGGTGGAAGAAAAAGTGGGTCAGACGATTACTGTTGTGGATTCAAAGGAGACAACGATAGCCTCATCCGCGCAGGCTTTCCCACAGATAACTGCTGCGCCGACGACAAAGGCTACAGAACATACCTCGGCTACTACCACGGCACAGACAACAGTCGCCCATCAGCATAACTACCAAGGCACTGTCACCAAGGCAGCGACGTGCGGAACAACAGGTGTGATGACCTATACTTGTTCCTGTGGTAAGAGCTACACGGACACGATCCCGGCAATCGGTGATCACAACTGGGTAGAACAGACAAAGACCATCCATCATGATGCGGTGACACATTATGTCCACCATGACGCCGTGACACATATTGTGCATCACGACGAGGTAAGTCATCAGGAATGGGTGGTCGATAGGCCGGCATATGATGAGCCGGTTACAGAAACACATAGTTTCTGCAGCGGTTGCGGCAAAGATCTGACTGTGCTGGAATGGGAAACGGGGACAACACCCGCAGAGCATTCTCTCTGGCACCTTGAGAATGACGGTATCGGGTACGGCTGGCATACGGAGCAAGTCATCGTGGGAACTATTCATCACGAAGAGGTCGGACATTATAAAACCGTCGTGGATCAGCCGGCTTGGGATGAGACCGTCATAGACCAACCCGCCTGGGACGAAACAGTTGTTGATAAAGAAGCCTGGGATGAGATCGTTCACGACTGTTATAAATGCTCCGTCTGTGGAGCGATCAAGCCCTAATAGAAGACAAAAAAGACATTACTGACGGCGAAGTTGGTCGTGCGGTAAATGCCGCAGCCAAAACAGCCAGTAATGCCTCTGGCAATACTGTAGCAAATGAAATTTTAGGTGTCAAGAGCAGCCTAAGTAATGAGAGCTTTCGCAAAATCGAAGGCTCTTTTTTATTGCGCTTAAAGGCGCAAACACAACAGCAATCAAAAGAAGGAGAAAACAAATGCACAACAAATTACTCAAACAAGGAATGGCATTGATCCTGGTGGCAGCCGTGATTCTGGGCTGCGTGCCCAAGTCAGCGCGGGCAAACGGCTTTGATGACGTGGCTCCGGTTTCCGAGGCCGAAACGGGGGCTCCTACGGAAGTGCCTGCCGAGGTGTCCACTGAAGCACCGACAGATGAGCCACCTGAAACAACCGTAGAAGAACCGGAAGAGCCTACCGGGGACCCTGTAGAAGGAAAGAAAGATGATACGGAAGCTTCAACGGAAGTATCTACTGAGGTTTCTACAGAAGAACAGGAAGAACCAATCGCGGAGAGCACAGAAGAAAGCACGGAGGCAGTCATCGAGGATCCAGCTGAGGAATCTATTGAAGAGCCTACAGAGGCGACTACGGAAGAATCGACAGAATCCTTGGCGGAAGATCAGACTGAACCTCCTGTGGAAGAGTCTTCTAAACTTCCGGTAGAAGAGCCTACCGCTCCATCGGTCGAGGAGCCGGCGAAACCTTCGACGGAAACTCCTACAGAGCCTTCAGTGGAAGAAACCCCCGGCAATGAAACTCCTGAAAGGGAGCCCATGCTCCTGGCGGCGACCAGAGCGGCGGATAATGCAGTGAAGGCAGACCATGGCGCGGTCAAAATCCACGAGTATGACTATGACAAGCTCGTGAACCGTCTGGCAAGCAAGTATCCCGGCGTCTTTAAAACTATCAACGTGTACAGGGCTTCATCCCATCAGCTTCTTACCACAACCATTGGCAACCGGATTCTGATCAGCAACACGAAGAATCACCGTCAGGGAGGAAACTCCGGAACGACAGTGAAGTTCATCAACGGCAACTCCCGCAGCACCAGCAACTGGGCACAAAGCCTTGGGAACTTTGAAGCCAAGGAGTATTTCATGGTCAACGGTCATTCAGGCTACTGCTTCGACTGGACGACTTCCAGCACTGCCGGATCTCACATTCTGAGTGCCACACTTGCAGAAGCAGAAATCAATGTCGGCACCGGGGCAAATGTTATGGAGCTTGCTCAGGTCGCCAAGATGCTGACGAAGGACAATTACGCGCTGATCGTCCAGAACGCGGATACAATTGCAAAGGGACTTTCGATCTCCGCCTACACTGATCCTGACCGGACCTGGTTCTCTTCCCCTGCAATCACGATCACAAAAAGCAATGTCGCCGCGCTCCTTAAGGACACGACCGCCGACGGTATCGCGTTCAAGAGAGCCCTAGTCCAGATGCTCGTCTGGGGCAAAATGAACGCGCTCTCTTTCTGTGACTGGATATATTCATTCTACGCCGACAGCGGTTACTGGGACAAGGAAGGTGTGTGGCACGATGCAGGCGAGGCATGCCTTGAAGGTCCAATCATCGGCTATTCCTCGATCATCGATCTCGACAAAATGTATCAGGTCGGAAAGACTGCCTGGAATCAGCAGTCAAGTAGCAGCTCTGTTGATCACGAGTATCAGTATGAACTTCTTGTCGGTGTGCCGTTCAGCGTTCCTGCCGCTGACGTCGTAAATGTCAAAAAGATCATTGCGGCAAATGGCAACAAGATCGAGAGCTCGGGCAGCGTTACGGTAAACGTCATGTCTTCGGGCGTTACCCTGACGGCTACGCGTGAGGTTCCAAGCTGGAGCAGCTGGCTGACCGCATCTGAGTCTTCCAATATGATCTACTCGTCCAAGCCGTATGATGAGTCAACAAGCAGCAGCTATAAGGGCAGCGGGCAGTTCATTGTGGATGTGACGGAAATGAAGTTCATGCGTGTACGCGTGAAGGCAGAGATGCCGACCGGAACGGTGACAATCACCAAGTCCTCCGCAAATCCTGCGATCACGAGCGGCAATCCCTGCTATTCCCTTGCGGGAGCAAAGTACGGTATCTATACAAACAGTGCTTGTACCACATTAGCCAAGGATGCGGGCGGCAATGACGCGATCCTGACAACCACGGCGAACGGCTCTTCCAACACGCTAACGATCAGTGTTGGGACCTACTACATCAAGGAAATCTCCCCGAGTCCCGGCTACGGAATTGCTGCAGGGACCTATCCAGTGACAGTCACTTACAACGGCAATGTTTCCCTTTCCGGATCGGACAGCAGTATCTTCAAAGAGCCGCCACTCGATGACCCTGCAGCCATCGTCATCAGGAAAACATCTGCCACGGCATATCCGGGAGCAGATTTTGACATGTCAGGCGCCCAATATACGATCCGCTACTATGCGGGGCAGTATACGAAGAGCAATCTTCCGGCTGAGCCTGCTGCCGCATGGGTGATTGAGACCAAAAAGGTCGGAAACAGCTATCTAGCCTATCTGAAGGATGGTTTCGTCATTTCCGGCTCGCCTGTTTACGGCAAGGATGTCAGCGGGAACTATATCATTCCTCTGGGGACGCTGACGATCCAGGAAACGAAAGCTCCCGCCGGGTTCACGATCGAAGGCTCGACCATGCAGCTGGCAAATGGGAACGGTTCCGACGCAGTCAATGGCACCATTCTGTTCAACCTTGTGGATCAGAACAGTGCCGCGACAGTCATCAGCGGCAACCAGGCGGACGATATGCAAGACGGCATCCAGATTCTTCAGAAGGAAACAGTTGCTGCAGTGGGGGTCAAAGTCGTCAAAACCTCTGACGATGGTAAAGTGTCCGGACTGTCATTCACGCTCTCCGGCACGCTTCTTGCGGGCGCCA
>JAFSLL010000306.1 GCA_017448455.1 Oscillospiraceae bacterium
CCGCATGGCATGAGCCAAGATGTCCCGGCTGACGGCCTGCACGATGTTTTCGACGAATTTCGGGCCGTAACTCTCGATCCGGGACCAGTGCTTTGTGGCATCGATGCCCATGTAGGTGACAGACTCCCCGCCGAAACGGTTCTCACCGATTCTCGGCTTGACGTAAGAAAGCCTGCGTCCGCTCGGCAACGTGATGAACAGCATGCCATTTCTCATCACAAACGTGATGTCTCCGACGCGGGTCTCCTTCCGCAGCTTGATCGCGTCTTTCACCGCGGCATCGACGGCCCACCAGTACTGCGTGATATGCGGATTGCTGCTGCGCCACATGTCCACAAGCGGTTGAAGCTCATCCTCCGGGACGCCCATCTCAATCGCGCCCATCGCCCGCAGCGCTCCTGTGCCGCCACCATAGCCCAAAGCCAACTCGGCGACCTTGCCGCGCTGCCGGAGATGGCTGTTCTGGCCGTGCTTCTCAACGACGCAGCCAAACATCCTGCTGGCGCTCTCGCAGTAAATGTCTCGTCCTTTGCGGAAGACCTCTGTCCTCCACTCCTCCCCGGCGAGGTAACTGAGCACGCGGGCTTCGATCGCGGAGAAGTCGCTGACGATGAATTTGTATCCCGGCCGCGGGATGAACGCGGTCCTGATCAATTCTGACAGAACGCCCGGAACAGAATCGTATAGGGCATCCAGCATTTCATAGTCGCCGGCCTTCACAATCGCACGCGCCTGCTCCAGATCGGCGAGGTGGTTTTGCGGCAAATTCTGCAATTGGATCAACCTACCGGCCCAGCGGCCGCTGCGGTTCGCGCCGAGAAATTGAAACATCCCGTGGCACCGGCCGTCGGCGCAGACGGCATTCTGCATCGCCTGGTATTTCCGGACGCTGCTCTTGGCGAGCTGCAACCGGAGTTCCAGCACCTCCGCCAGATCCTCCGGCGCTGTTTTGATCATGGCGGCGACATCCTTTTTGCCGAGGCTGTCGACCTCCAAACCGCTGCCCGACAAATATTCCTTCATCTGTATGACCGAGTTGGGATTCTCCAGCCCGGTCTTTTTTTGCATTCTGGCGGTCAGGTCATACCGGGAGAGCTCGTCGATCCGGAGTGCCTGCGCCACCATCTCCTGATCGATCATGATGCCGCGGTCGTTTATTTCCTGATCAAGATGATACTCGCCCCAGACGAAGTCTGGCACCGGATAATTCTTCAGTCGGTCCTGTATCTGCATCTCAACCTGAACATCGCGCTCATTGTATTTTTTGAACAGCGCCCACTTCTCCGGGGCGTGATGCGGTAGGTTCCATGTCCGGCCGCCGTTGCTCTTCGTCGGTTTGCAGGGGCAGCAGAAATACTTGATCAGGTCCTTGCCTTCCTTCAATTTCTGCTCTTCAAAGCCGAGCACAGCACCGACCTTCTCGAGCCCCAGCGGTAGGCCATTGTATGCCGCCCACACCAGCGTGCACTTCCATGACGACGGGTCGAGATAGTTCTGCACGGGGTCGCCGGTGATGCTGTAAGACCGGAAGTGCTCCGGATGATTCCGGCGGAGCCATATCGACAGACAGACGCGTTCAAAGCTGGCGTTGTAGGCCCACTTCGTCACGCGATCATCAGAGAGCGCGGCGAGGATCTCCTCGGGGAGAGTGTCGCCGCAGGCAAGATCGTATACGGTGATGGGGCCATGATCGACGGAGACACCGAGAAGCAGAATGTCGAAATCTGTCGACTCACAATAACGGTAGACCCCGCACTTGGCGAGGTCTACACTGCTCCGCGTCTCAAGATCCAGAGACAGCGTCCTGATCATTTTTCTTCTCCTTCCGCTTCTTACGCCATACCTGTATCGCGTCGATCAGCAGGCAGATGCCGTTGGCGACGATGCCTCCGAGCAGTCCGCAGAGTGCACCGCAGCCGCCGAAGACGATAATCATGTCAGCCATATGGCTGAGAGTTATTTCATCCATTCCTGTTTTTCCTCCTCATCCTCATCAAGATGCTTTGCTTCGCGCCGGCGCTGTGCCCAGGTTGCAATGCCCGGAAACAGATAGGCCACCACGCGCTTCACAATACCGAAGAACCACTTCCAGATGGCGGCCAGTCCAAGAACGATGAAGCCGAGACAGATGCCGGTCATGGTCCCGCTGACAATGGCTTCCACCACTTCATTTATCATTTGCATGTTCATAACAGACTCCTTTTACCGTGGGTGGCAGGCGTAATGCCCGCCACCCGTTTTTGCTTTCAGGACAGGAAGTCCTCGTCATCATCATCCAGATCGGCGAAGTCATCCTCCGGTCTGGTCTTGCTGCCGAGCGGAGTGCCGTCGGCGAGCTTCTGAATGTGGTTCAGGCCGCACGCGATGCCGCGGTTGCCGTTGCTGTTGTACGCGTAAAAGTTGATCGACGCCCTGCCGATGATGCCGGAGTAGAGCTCCGACGTATCCAGAATCGGCTGCTTGTCCGCATCGACGACGCCGGGCTTGGTGGTGCTGTTGGCGTTCACGAACCAGGCATTCTTGTACGCATCATCGCCCTTGCGATCCTTGTCGCCGTCACGCAGCGGTGTCTTGATATCCTCCAGCGCGGGGACGGACTTGCTGCTGCCCTTGAGCTTGCTCTGGCCTTCGTCATACGCAGCCCTGATCGCGGCGCGGATCTTCTCGACGGTCACGGTGTCGGACTTCGGGATGATCAGCGAAACGGAATACTTCGGGGTGCCGCCGCCCAGAGGCGTCTTGGGCTCGTTGACATTCAGATAGGACATGACGGTGTGCTTGCCGGTGATGACCTTGCAGGGGTTTTTGACAGTGTTACTCATGATAATTAATCCTCCATAAAATCAGATTGTTCTGTGTTGAATTCCGGACGTTTGTCAGTATTTGGAGCCAGCACGGGTTTTCCTTGCGGTTTGGCGACGAGCCCGCTCAGGAGCTCATCAAACTTCTTCTTGCCGAGTTGCTTTGTCATCGCGGTGATGCCCAGCAGCTTTTTCTCATACGGATCGTATCCGGCATGCGATACGACCTGCGCCACAGCCGCTTCGTCGGTGTACTTGCGGTTGCTTCTGCCTTCGACCAGTTTGAAGCCGGGATACCGGACGCCGGAGAGCGCCTGCTGCAAAGCGAACTCCTTGATGTCCTCCGCCCACGATACGAGGCTGTCGATCTGCGGCAGGATGGCCGCGATCTCATCCGCGTCGAGCGTCGGGGCTTCAGCAAAGTCGTACTTTGCCAGCTCCATGCTGTACTCGGCCCGCTTCCGGCAGTTGGCTTTGACCTTGCAGAACTGACAGTGGTCGCCGGCTGCGAACTCACCGAGGCCCTCATAGGCCAGCTTTGCGATCGGGGCCAGTACCTCGTCAGCCCATCTCAGCAGGTCTTCTTTCGTCATCTCAAACGTGTCCACGTTCTCCCTGCGCGGTTGGAAGATCGAAAGCTTGATACGGCGGATGTCGTATAAGTCTCCGAAGGTGTCCAACGCACCGAGGGCGTAGCATTTGAGCTGACTGTTTCCGGACCCGTCCTCGCCGGAGGCGCTGACCAAAACCCCGAGGCCGTATTTCAGGTCGACGATATGCAGCAGATCGTCCGCGACGATCACGCAGTCGCCGGTCCCGAAACCGTGCTCCACCCACTTGGAGAAATCCAAGGTCTGCTCAATACAGACCAGCGGGTCGGCGCACAGCTTCTTTGCCTCGGTGACCTGCTCCAGCACAAATGCGGCGTAGCCTTCAGCGGCTTCCTGCATCTCCGCGTCGTACCAGGTCAGGTCTTCGGTCGGGTCTCGGGCATTCCGGCCCAGAGCCTTCTCCGCCAGATAGGCGGCGAGCTCATGAGCGTCGGTGCCCTGCTGGGCGTAGGGACTGCCTCGGTCCTCCTCCTGTGCGCAGAGCTTTGCAGAAGGTGGACATCGGAGCCACCGCTCACTGGCCGAGGCGGCAAGGTATGCGTGTTTAGCCATTTCCTATACCCTCCGCGTCTGCCACAATGGCGGCGTACTCATCCGGGTCCTTCACATCGGAAAGCTGCTTCACACCATGCGCGGTGAGAATCGCTTTGACCTCCGCCCGGAACCCGGTCCTGGACTTCTCTGCCAGAATCGCCCTGACCTGCTCATAGGTGTAAACCTTGGCGGGTGCCGGCTCCTCTGCAGGGACGCCCGGGGCCTCGTTGCCTTCGAGCTGCTTGGCGAGATCTGCCATGTCAGCACTCAGCTTCTTCAGCCCGTTGATGAGAACTTGTTTGTCGTTCTTTGTCATGAGAGTTTTCCTCCTTCCTTGTGTTCTCGACTTCCTATGCCTGCAAACAGCGGATTTTTATAATTCTTTTTTCTGCTGTCTGCCCGGCTATCTCTCTATGCCTGCAAAGGAAGGATTTTTATAGCCGCTCCCCTGAGTGAGAGCGGCTTTTTCTTTTCCGTTATAAAAAAGAAGGATTTGCAGGCATAGGGAAGCAGAACGACGAAAGGAGCTGCTTTCTATGGAAATCAGAAACAAGGATTCTCCCGTGGTGTATGTCTGCTCGCCTTACTCGGGCGACGTGCAGCACAACGCTGAAATGGCCCGGCGCTATAGCCGCTATGCCATCGATCAGGGATACATCCCCATCACACCGCACCTCTGGCTGCCCGGGATCTTATCGGAAGAGACCGAGCGGGAGCGGGCGATAGAAATCGATCTCCGATTACTCGACCTGGTATCGGAGCTGTGGGTCTGCGGGGACGTGGTCAGTGAAGGAATGAAGCGTGAGATCGATCACGCGACGGAGGCCGGAATCCCGGTCAGAATTTTTCAGGAGGAAATATTTCATGTACGCGATTGATACAAGTAACCACAAGATCAACGGCGAGAAGGTCGATACCTTCCTGCGGACGGTCAAGGACGGCGAGACCCACCTTGAGGTGGAAGCAGGAACCACCGGCTTTACCGGAGCTTGCTGCCGGGCTGCCGGGAGCCGCACCTATCTGGCGCTGCTCTGCCGACAGGGAGATTTCTTCTTCGGCCCCATCGAGGATGACGAAGGCCGCGTTGTCGGTATCCGGATCGCCTGCTGCGGCGACGACGGTCTGGACGCCATTCTGAGGGCGCTCGAATTCACCTATCACGCGCTCGATGATCAGTGCAGCGGTGTGGACGATTAAAAAGAAAAAAGGCAGACCGGTGAGGTTCCGGTCTGCCTGCATGCCTATGGAGGATATCTGATGTTCAACATTTACTACGCTGATTGTCTCGGCCGGGAGGGCAATTGCCTGTATCCCCACAAGGCCGAAGTGACAGATGCAGCATCACTGGCGCGGGCGGTCGCTCACGACTATGTCTGCGCCGAGTATAAAAACAGCTATCGTAGCAAGGCGAACTTCCTAAGAAGCAACTGCCTTGGCGTCGAGTTCGATAACGATCACTCCGAAAACCCTGACGATTGGGTAACGCCGGAGGATCTGCGGGTGGCCTTCCCGGACGTGACGATCGGCATCCATTACAGCCGCCATCACCTGAAGGAGAAAAAAGGCAAGCCTGCCCGGCCAAAGTTCCATGCCTTTCTGGAGATCGACGAGGTCACCGATCCGGATGCCTACAGCGCCATGAAAAAGCAAGTCGCGCAGTTGTTCCCCTATGTCGATACGAACGCTCTGGATGCAGCCAGATTCTTCTATGGCACGGACGACCCACAGACGGAGTTCTTCCCCGGCATCCAGACGCTCAACGCCTTATTTGAGGAAGAGGACTTCGATGCCGGCATGGACCCGGGCAACTACGGTACCCATGTTATTAAGGAAGGCAGCCGCAACAGCACGATGAGCCGTTTCGCCGGCCGCGTGGTCAAACGCTACGGCTGGAACGACGCATCCCATAAGATCTTCTTGGATGAGGCCGCCAAGTGCGATCCGCCGCTCGACGATGAGGAACTCACGAAGATCTGGCGCAGCGCCCGTAAGTTTGAAACGGTTGTCACAGCACAGGCGGATTACGTCCCGCCGGAGCAGTTCAACATTGCCGAGCTCGCCGGTCCGGCCGGCTGCCTGAAGCCGCAGGACTACTCCGACATCGGTCAGGCGAAGATGCTGTCACATGAATACGGCGACGAGATCTGCTTCAACCCGGCGACAGACTTTTTCCGCTACAACGGCACCTATTGGGTCGAATCGAGGGAAGAAGCGCTCGGCGCTGCGATCGAGTTTCTGGACCAGCAGCTTGCCGACGCGGAATTGCTCATGTTCACCACCAAGCAGGCCGTGCTCAACTCCGGCGCTGACGAGGAGGCGCTCTCCGGCGGCAAGAAGGCTGTCAACGGCCTGTCCGACGAGCAGATAAAACTGCTGGCCGAATACCTGTCGGCCGTCACCTACTATAAGTTCGTGATGGGCCGCCGGAATATAAAGTATATCCATTCCGCGATGGAAGTGGCCAAGCCGCTGGTGTCGGTCGCCTTGGAAGATCTCAACGCCGATCCGTTTCTGCTCAACACCCCGCAGGCGTCGTACCGGTTGTGCGACGGTCTCGAAGGCAGGCAGGAGCACAACTGGAAGGATTACTGCACGAAGGTCACTACCGTCGAGCCCGGCGAGAAGGGCAAGGCGCTCTGGATGGATGCCCTGAACAAGACCTTCCTGAACGATCAGGAGCTTATTTCCTACGTGCAGGAAGTGGTCGGTCTGGCCGCCATCGGCAAGGTGTATGTGGAGGCCATGATCATCGCCTATGGCGACGGCCGAAATGGCAAATCCACCTTCTGGAACACGGTCGCCCGCGTGCTCGGCAGCTATGCGGGCAATGTCTCCGCAGACACCCTGACCGTCGGCTGCCGGAGAAACGTCAAGCCGGAAATCGCCGAGCTTAAGGGTGTGCGCCTCGCGCTGGCAAAAGAGCTCGAGGAGGGCACACGGATGAACACCTCTGTGGTCAAGCAGCTTACTTCCACCGACGACATTTACGGTGAGAAGAAGTTCTGCAAGCCCGCGTCCTTCACCCCGTCACACACCTTGGTCCTGTACACGAACCACCTGCCCCGCGTCGGCGCAACCGATGAGGGTACCTGGCGCAGGCTGATCGTCATTCCCTTTAACGCGGTGTTCTCCGGGAAAAGCGATCAGAAGAACTATAGCGATTACCTGTATGAGAATGCAGGCCCGGCCGTGCTGGCGTGGATCATTGAGGGTGCCCAGCGCATCATCGCAAAGGACTTCAAGCTGAAGAACCCGAAGATCGTGCAGGACGCCATCGACGCTTATCGCGGGCAGAACGACTGGCTGAATGAATTCCTTGAGGAGTGCTGTGAGCTCGACCCGACGTACACGGAGAAATCCGGCGAGCTGTATCAGGAGTATCGCGCTTACTGTATGCGCATGGGTGAATTCGCCAGAAGCACCACGGATTTCTACGGCGCTCTGGCTCAGAGGGACTTCGAGCGTCATCGCACAAAGAAGGGTGTTCTGGTCAGAGGACTCCGCATCAAGAGCGAATTTGACGGCTGATTTGGTGGATGAAGGTGTAGGTCTGGCACGAAAGTTCCGAGGCAAAAAGCCGTGAAAAGACCTGCACTGACATTCATCATCAAAAATCGGGCCTGAAAATGCAAAATTGACCTGCACCATTCTGCATGGTGCAAAGGCTGAAAAAGCCTGTAATACCAGCATTTTTCCATATGGTGTATCTGGGTGTATCCCTTTTCCAGACCCCCTATAGTAGAAAAAATTTAGAAAATAAATATTGCTATAGGGGGTCCTGTAGAGACCATCACCCAGATGCACCCTTCCAAAGGCTGGTGACGGAAAGGAGCGCGTATGCGAGAAAAGACTATAGAAAAAAAGCTCGTGCAGGCAGTGAAGAGTGAAGGTGGCATGTGCCCAAAGCTGGTGTCGCCTGGTACGGACGGGATGCCGGATCGCATGGTGCTGCTGCCCGAGGCACGCATCGGCTTCATCGAGGTGAAGGCTCCCGGCGCTAAGCCGCGGCCCTTACAGGAACGCCGGCACGAGCAGTTGCGGGACCTGGGCTTCTCAGTCTCCGTTCTGGACTCCCCGGAGCAGATCCCCGGCATCATTGAGGAGATATTGAATGTATGAAGGCAACTACGAGAAGCTGGCAAACGCCATCATCCTGCAGGCGGTGAAGGACTTCCGGCCTGCATACCGTCGGCTGCGTCGACACCCCAACGACAAACTGGCGGCGGACACGGTCAGGGAGATCACACAGTTCTTCTGTTCGGATTACTTCTGTGCCCTGACCGATCTGGACGGCCCGGCACTTCTGCAGCGGATCATGAGAGACATTGACAACAGGAGCATCAAATGAAAAGAACCGACTTACATGAATACCAGAACTACTGCGTGGAGTTTCTAAAAACGCACCGGGAAGCCATGCTAATCCTCGAAATGGGCCTCGGCAAGAGTGCTATCTCGCTCACGGCCGTTCTGGACCTGATGTTTGACAGCTTCGACGTCGGGACGGTGCTGGTGATCGCACCTCTCCGTGTGGCAAAGACAGTCTGGCCAGAGGAACGCGAGACCTGGGAGCACGCGCACTTCCTGCGCATGTCCGTGATGGTAGGCAGCGCCAAGCAGCGCGAGGCAGCCCTGCGCAAACCGGCAGATATCTATGTGATCAACCGTGAGAACGTGAAATGGCTCGTGGACTATCTGGAGAAGCGGGGCAAAGCCTGGCCCTTCGATATGGTGGTGATCGACGAACTCAGCAGTTTCAAAAACCATCAGAGTCAGCGCTGGAAGGCTCTCCGAAAGGTGCGGCCCCAGATCAAGCGCATGGTCGGACTCACCG
>JAFSLL010000307.1 GCA_017448455.1 Oscillospiraceae bacterium
AGCAATAAAGCGTTGGTCGTGATCGACATACAAAACGACATCACAAAGCACTATCAGGACATCATCGACAGGCTTAACACCGCCATTGACTGGGCTGTGGAGCAGAAGATGGAAGTTGTTTACAAAACGACATCACAAAAACACTAAGGGGAGTGGAGGTCGTAGTGATGTTAAAAAAGAAACGGTGACTGAAAACATGATTGAAATCAAACAGGCGGACAGAAACAATTTCTGCGAAACGTCAATGGATTCATTTGATAGATTTCAAGAGGTTCAAAATGTTTGGCGCATAGAAAACGGCAGACTCGTTTTGAATTTCCAACCCTTTACCGAAACCTGGTCGCCCGAGCAGAGGCGCAAAAAGGCGGGAGAGATACTGTCAGGCAGATATATTACCTTCTGCGCATTTGAGGGAGATGCGGTCGTTGGTGAAATCATGCTGATACCGGAACTTAACGAGAATCGCCTTATCATTGACAGCTTTCATGTTTCCCGCGAGTTCAGACGGCGCGGAATCGGACGACGGCTGGTTGAAACTGTCGCTGATTATGCAAGAGGCCGTGGGGCTTCTGCCCTGTACGCATCCTGCAGTTCTGCTGAGGAAACCATTGATTTTTACAAGGCAATGGGCTTCAGGCTGAGTGAACATCCGATACCTTCCTGTGTAGAAGATGAACCTTTTGATATTCAAATGGAGTGCAGATTGTGACCGGGAATGGAGAGCGATTATGAGCGTTTTTCAATTCATCACCCTGCGGGAGAGGCCGGAACTGAAAGAGACCGCAGCAAGCTGGTTCCACAGCAAATGGAATGTCCCCAAAGAGGCGTACCTCGCGTGTATGGACGCCTATCTGAACCGTGAAACGGAGTACGGCTGGTATCTCTGCCTGCACAATGGCAGGATCATCGGCGGAATGGGCGTGATCGAGAATGACTTCCATGACCGGAAAGACCTGTCGCCCAACGTCTGCGCCGTGTACACCGAGGAGGCTTTTTGCGGTCAGGGTATCGCAGGGCACCTCCTGAACATGACGGTGGAGGATATGCGGTCAAAAGGCATTTCGTCGCTGTATCTGGTCACGGATCATACCGGCTTCTACGAACGGTACGGCTGGGAGTTTTACTGTATGGCCCAGGGCGACGGGGAACCGGACATGACAAGGCTTTATATTCACAGATAAAAGTATTTCGGGAGGATATCAACATGAACAACACATTAAAAACCATTCAAACACTGGCAAAGGTCGGAAGGATCCTGAGCAAAATCATCTTTGTCTGCTGCATCGTCGGCTTTTGCGGCTGCATCGTCGGCATCGTCAGTCTGGCAATCGGTGCAGAGACCTTCAAGCTGGGCGGCGTCACCGTTCACAGTATGATCGAGAACAAAGCGGGAATGAACCTGCCCACCCTGTACGCGTCCATGGCGGTCGGGCTGCTCTTCTGCGCGGCGGAGGCGGTCCTGTGTAAATTCGCGGAGATTTATTTCAAAAACGAACTCGCCGACGAGACACCCTTCACCCTGCGCGGCGCAAAGGAGCTCATGCGCCTGGGCGTCCTGACCATCGCCATCCCTCTGGGCACGGTGATCGTCTGCTCCATCGGCGTCGCTGTCGCGGATAATATTTATCCCGGCATCGATAAGCTGTCCATGGGGGAGTGCTCCTCCGTGGGCCTGGGCGTCATGATGATCGTGCTGTCCCTCTTCTGCCGCTATGGCGCGGAACTGAACGAGGGGAAACTTGATGTTTGACATGAATGATTGCCTGACAGTCTGTGGGAAGACATACCGCCTCATTCGGCTCCTCGGTCACGGCAAGGGCGGATATTCGTATCTTGCGGACTGCGGCGAACGGCAGGTTGTGCTCAAGCAGATCCACCACGAGCCCTGCGACTATTACACGTTTGGGAACAAAATTGAAGCAGAGTGCCGCGATTATCAGCGATTGAAAGACGCGGGCATCCGGATTCCCGCCATGCTTGCTGTGGACATTGAGGCAGAGCGGATCGTGAAGGAGTACATCGAGGGCGAAACCATCTTAAACTATGTGAGGGAAGGCGTTTCCGTGGAGCCGTATCTGCCGCAGGTCAGGGAGATGGCGGCGCAGGCCAAAGCCCACGGACTGAACATTGACTACTTCCCCACCAACTTTGTCGTACATGACGGGCTCATCTGGTATGTGGATTACGAATGCAACGGCTATATGGACGAGTGGAGCTTCGACAACTGGGGCGTCAAATACTGGTCACGGACGCCGGAGTTTGAAGAATACTTAAGAAGGCATGAAAAGATAGGAGCACAATGAAACATAAAATATCAATGATTCTGGCGGTGGCCGTCATCCTCTCCGTACTGACCGGCTGTGGCGCGGCAGGAAAGCAATCATCAACGATTTCGGAAAACGAGGAAGGGACCGTTTTGACCGTCCGCATCGTAAATCAAAGCGCGGTAAATCTGTACAGCATCGCGGCAAGCTACTCCGCGAACGGCGAAACGCTCGGCAGTAAAGTCTGCGAGCGGATCGACAATAAAGCCGAGCAAACCGTTTATGAATTCAGTTTTGTCCCGGATGAGCTTCCGCCTGCTCCCGTGGACGCCTTCGGGCTCAATGTGGTCGCTGCGGAAAAGGCCGGTGAGGACTATTCGAACTGCGGAAATGCTGTGATCAAAAGCCCGCAGTTCGGAGGCGTTTATACGCTGACATTGAATGGCGAAGAAGTCACCATGCTGACGCTATCCACGAACGAGCGGGACGTCGAGATTTACGCCCCTGCGCAGGCGGTGCAAACGGAACTGTCCGCAGATTCTCTTGCCGGACCCTGGCATCTTGCAGATGATACCGACCTGGAGACGCTGAGCGAGGTCTTTCCCGGCGCGGCGGAATTCGGCAGCAGGATGGAGATTCGCTCCGACGGCAATATCTCATGGTACATCGGTGCGGACGGAGCTATGGGAACCTACATCATTGAAGACAATACCCTGACCGCCGATGTGACCAGTGAACTGGACGGGGAGGCATACCGTATCACGTTGCGTCAGCCGGAGCCGGAAAAGCTGACCATGACCTTCAAAGAGATAGAGCTTGTCTGGACGTATGGCGAGGGCGATTCGCTCAGGGGTGAGGATTGAAAAGATGATCGAGACAAAACGGCTGAAAAGCTATCCCGCTGCGCAAGAGCAGATGGAGACGTTCATTGCCGCTGAAACTGACGCCGAACTCAAAAAGGCATACACGGAGATGCTGGAGGGCTGTTTGCAGAATCCCAGTCACTGGCAATGGTACGCCATATGGATGATCGAGCTGCGGAATGGGACGCACATCGGGGACTTGTGTTTCAAAGGCCTCGAAGCAAACGGCATGGCGGAGATCGGCTACGGTATTCTCGAAGAATACCGAGGTCAGGGCTACGCTACTGAGGCAGTCGGCGCGGCCGTGGGCTGGGCGTTGAAGCAGCCCGGCGTGAAGCGCGTGGAGGCGGAGACAGAACCGGACAACAGGGCTTCCCAACGTGTCCTTGAAAAGTGCGGATTTCTCCCGACCAGCAATGTTGGGGAGGAAGGACCGCGGTTTTTCAGGACAGCATGTGGATAGAAGAACGTCAGGAAAGAGCAATCATGTATAGGTTAAAAAAGAAGTCGTTCCTTATCATTTCAGCCATGGCATTACTTGGACTTTTGCTTTCTGGTTGTTCAACCGACACAGCGAACGGCAAAATACAATATGATCACGTCGCTATGCCAGAAGAAACAGATGACCGCCTTTTCTCTGATGCAGAAAGCCGACGGGATGAATGGAACAGACTGAAGCCTTTTTTTGACCAGGTGATGGCAGAAGATGCCGAAAACATCATCATCGTTTCTCACGGTGATCTTTTGAGTGTTTTTAATTCAATGTTTCTTGGTCTTGAAGTCGAGTCACTGAATATATGTGAAATGTTTGGTTTTGCCGGCGGAGTGTCTCAGATGATTGTGAGGAATGACGGAAAAAGAGTCATAAAACGAATCAGTGACATGTTCTTTGTACGATAAATTTTAATTTGTTATTGTTCATAACTCAAACTTCGCACCCTGTGGAATTGCAACTTAGGCGCTGAATATACCGCTCAAATTGTAAAGTAAAAATCCAAATAATTGCAACTATTTTGAGCAAAACAAGTGACACAAGCCCAACTGTATGGTATAATGTTCGTACCACCAAACAACGCCATACAGAAAG
>JAFSLL010000308.1 GCA_017448455.1 Oscillospiraceae bacterium
CACCGGCTGCCGCAGCTGTCTGATCTGCAAGCGCAAGGACGGCGAGCGCTGCAAGTGTTTCTGGAAAGACGACCTGAGCCCGCTGCTGGACCGCGTCTTTGCCGCAGACGTGCTGCTGATCGGCTCGCCCATCTACCTGGGGGACACCACCAGCCAGTTTCACGCCTTTGTGGAGCGGCTGCACTTCTGCACCCTGTCCTATGACGATTACAGCAATTACTTTACGGGCAAGGTCAACGTTGGCGTAATCTTCACGATGAATGCGCCCCAGGCCTTCTATCAGATGCAGTACAAGCGGAAGCTCACGACCCAAGCGGAAGCCTTTCGCAGCCTGAACGGCAAAGTACAGATGCTGACGAGCTGTGACACCCTGCAGGTCAAGGATTACAGCAAGTTCAACATGGCAGGCTTCAACGAAGCACACAAAAAGGCCCACCATGAAAAGCAATTCCCGCTGGATCTGGAAAAAGCCCGGAACATGGGCGCAGAGCTGGTGCGGCTGGGATAAGCGAGGATGCGCCATTTGCCAACTGCGTGCATACCGGAGAGTATATATCGCCTATAGCATTCGGCGCTCCTTGCGCTGCTGCCACGTATCCATTTGCGACTGGACGGGCCAGCAGGGGAGAGAGGACGCCGTGTTCCCGGATGCCGTCGCAGAGGGCGTCCACGGCCTCGTCGTCCTTTGTCCCGCAATCTGTTAGCTATAGAACGCAAAGAAGCGATTCTGGCCAGGATCGACTTTTGGCACACGACCATGCCCTACCTGGGCACACGGAAGATTGCCGCAAAGCTACAGGAAGAGGGTTATGATGTTGGCCGGAAGCTGGTTCGGTCATATATTCTGAATTCAGACCAGGGGAGCCAGTTCACCGGTGAAGACTACAAACAACTCCTGAGAGAACACCGTATCCGTCAGAGCATGGACGGGAAATCCCGCTGGGCGGACAACCCGCTCCGCGGGCGGCTGGCATACTTGGCCTGACGGACTGTGGCTCGGGATGAAGCCAAAGTCAGAATGGGCGAAAAGCGTTCACGATGTTTTTTTGCTGCGTGGTCTTGACAAGGGGACCATTATACTTGTTTTCAATCTTCCCTCAATCTATGAGAGATACACTGACAGGGAAAGGCGGTGATGGAATGCGTGTTCTTCTTGCTGAAGATGAAAAAAGAATGGCGGCTGCCCTTGCGGCCCTGCTCAAACAGGAAAAATACGATGTTGACCATATGGAAGACGGGGCCTCTGCCCTGGCTGCTTTGGAGAGCGGCGTTTATGACATCGCCGTCCTTGACGTGATGATGCCAGAAATGAACGGCTTTGAGGTCGCCAGACGGGCAAGGAATAACGGCATCAAAACGCCGATCCTGATGCTCACAGCGAAAAGCCAGCTGGATGATAAGGTCGAGGGCCTTGACAGCGGTGCGGACGATTATTTGACAAAACCGTTTCAGACGAAAGAATTGCTGGCCAGACTTCGTGCCCTTGGCCGCAGAAGCGCAAGCTTTCAGGACGGAAGCCTGAAATTCGGCGACCTCTCCCTCGATACGGCAAAAGCAACGCTGACCTGTAATTCCACCGGGCAGAGCGTCCGGCTCGGAGAAAAAGAGCTGCGCATTCTGGAATATATGTTCGGAAACCAGGGACAGATCATGACCAGGGAGCAGCTTGCAGTAAAAATCTGGGGCTTCGAGAATGAAGCGGAATACAACAACGTTGAGGTATATATGTCCTTCACCCGGAAGAAGCTTGCCTTTGTCGGGTCGAAGGTCGAGATCAAGGCTGTGCGCGGACTGGGATATGAATTGAGGGAAAAAGATGTTTAGCAGATCCAGAAAAAAGATCATACTGGCGATCATGGTTTCACTCATCCTTCTGTTCGCTGTCACCCTGTCCGTGATCATGCTGGCAAGCTACCATGAGATCCGGCAGCAGAGTTCGGAAATGCTGGAACGATATGTGGAGCTTTGTTCTCCCGACCAGAAGTCCGAACCAGAAAAAGCACCTGATGTGAAACCCGGCAATCAGGAGCCCCCCGGTTCGGGTCCCAAAAAGGGAGATCTGCCTCCGGATTTAGGGCCGGGTTTCCAGCTTTCCACTTTTTACTCTGTCGCGTTTTCGGAGGATGGCATCGTGCTTTCCGTAAATGATGGAGCGAAAGGGCTGTACAGCGAGGATGAACTGATCTCGATTGCCCGGGATCTGCTGACAAAGAACAAAACCGCAGGACGGCTTCACAACCTGTCCTATAAGATCAGCAGCGAACCCGGATATACACTGGTGGCGTTTATTGACGATACGGTGACAGAAAGCAGTATGAGTAGGCTGCTGCACAATGTCCTGATTATCGGCGGGGCCGCGATCGTGGTACTGTTCTTTATATCCCCTATTCTGTCCAGGCGGATCATCCGTCCCTTAGAAGAAAACGACAAGCAACAGAAGCAGTTTATCTCTGATGCTAGCCATGAGCTGAAGACTCCTGTCGCCGTAATCAGCACCAACGCAGAGCTTCTTTCCAGGGAGCTGGGAGAAAACGAGTGGCTCGCAAATATACAGTATGAGAATGAACGTATGGGAGATCTGGTGAAGCAGCTTCTGGATCTTTCCAGAGCGGAAAACACGGAAACACCCATGGAAGCGATCGATCTTACCCGCATCGTCACCGGTGAAGCGCTTGCGTTTGAAAGCGTCGCGTTCGATCAGGGGAAAACGATCCAAAGCGACATTGACGAAGGACTCCACGTCATGGGCAATCAGGCCCAGCTGACACAGCTCACATCCATCCTGCTGGACAATGCGGTAAGGTATGGGACAGGAAGTGAGATCGAACTGTCTCTGAAGCGTCAGGGCCATACGGCAGCGCTCAGCATAGTCAATGATGGCGATGATATCCCGGCAGAAAAGTTGGAGCATCTCTTTGACCGTTTCTACCGGGTTGATGAAGCCCGAAACAGCGAAGACCATCACTACGGTCTCGGCCTTTCCATAGCGAAAGCCGTGTCGGAAAAACATGGTGGAAATATCTCGGTATCCTGCAAGGACGGTAAGGTCCGGTTCACGGTATCGTTCCCCGAAAAAAATAAATAAAACTTCAATCTTGTTTCAAGGAACCTCCTTTACAATGAACTCATCAAGCGTAAGGGAGGTTTTCTTTATGAAGAACGATAAAAAGGTGATTGCGCTTATTCTTGCGGCGCTGCTGGTCTTCAGCCTTGCAGCCTGCGGCAGCAATACATCGAGTGATCCTGCAAATACAGAGGCACAACAGACAGAATCTGTTTCAGACTCCGGCAGTGCCTCTGATGCCAGTGAGAACAACTCCGGAAGTGAAGCCAATGTTCCCGGTGATCCTCCCGGTGAAGCCCCGGAAGGCGGCCCCGGCGGAACGCCTCCTGATGGAAATGGCGGTAGACCTGGCGGAACCCCCGGTGGGAGCAGCGCGGATATCGATTATTCCGCTTCGGTTGAGATAAGCTCAGCTGATTCTCAGAGCGGCCAGACCTATTCCAGTACCACGGCGGATGAGAGCGCTTTGCTGATCAGCACTTCGGATGAAGTCACAATCACGAATCCGACGGTCACCAAATCCGGCGATTCCGACGGCGGAGACAACTGCAACTTCTACGGCCTGAACGCGGCAGTCCTTGTGAAAGACGGTTCTACGGCCACTATCACCGGCGGAACGATTACTTCTGACGCAGATGGCGCAAACGGCATTTTCAGCTACGGCGGCAACGGCGGTCAGAACGGAGCCTCCGGCGACGGCACCACTGTGATCATCCGTGATACGACCATTACAACCACAGGCAACGGTTCCGGCGGCATCATGACGACAGGCGGCGGCACTACCTACGCCTACGATCTGAACGTAACGACCAGCGGTCAGTCCTCCGCGGCGATCCGTACCGACCGAGGCGGCGGGACGGTTTACGTGGACGGCGGTACCTATATCTCCAATGGCCTGGGTTCCCCGGCGATCTACTCTACTGCGGAGATCCATGTGTCCAATGCGACACTGATCTCGAACCTTTCTGAGGGCGTCTGCATTGAGGGGCTGAATTCCATTGAGCTGACGGACTGCGACCTGACCGCGAATAATACCAAGTGCAACGGCAATGCCACCTTCCTGGACAGCATCATGATCTACCAGTCCATGTCCGGCGACGCGGACAGCGGTACCAGCTATTTCACCATGACCGGCGGCAGCCTCACCAGCAAGAATGGGCACGTCTTCCATGTGACCAACACCAATGCGGTCATCACGCTGGAAGGGGTTACGATCACCAACGAAGACGCCGTGAACATTCTTCTTTCCGTCTGCGACGACGGATGGAGCGGCGGCAGCAATGAAGCGACGCTGATCGCCTCTGACCAGAAGCTTTCCGGGGCGGTCAAGGTCGGCAGCGATTCCACGCTGACGCTGAACCTGACGAACGGCTCCAGCTTCGAAGGCTGCATCGACGGCAGTATCACCAATGCAAAGGGTGAAACTGTATCCAGCGAGGTCGGTACTGTTGCGGTCACACTGGACAGCACCAGCACCTGGACGCTGACCGGCGATAGCTATGTGACCGAGTTCAACGGCGATGCGGCGAATGTGATCAGCAACGGCTACACCCTGTATGTGAATGGCGCAGCGCTGACAGGAACCAAATAAGGAGGATAACGCAATGAAAAAGGTTATGGCGATTCTTCTCGCACTCACACTTGTTCTGGGTCTTGCCGCCTGTGGGACAAGCTCAGGCGAAACTACGACAAATGATAACAGCACATCGCAGACAGCCGATAACAGTCAGAGCCAGTCTGCTGATACGACAGTGATTACTGAGGGCCATGCGGAGAAGGCAGACATCGAGTCTGCGCTCAACCTGGCAAATATCAAGCCGGAATGGACGTATTCTGAAAATGCGGACGCCTGGACGATGGCCATTGTGGCAGCCGTCACCAACGCAGAGCTTCCTGACTATCAGGGCGTGTCCGTATGCGTGCCCGGAGCGTATGTGAAGGGCGTGGATACCGACGGCGACGGCGTAGCCGATGCGACCAGCGGTACGGCCTCCGGTAATCTCGTCATCGATTATGACGCGACAGTGACCAGTACGAACGGCCAGGTCTATACGGCAGCAACCGCTCCGGTCATCATCAATACCGGCGCAGCGGGCTACTCTGCACAGTCGAATCAGACAGCGGGGACGACTTATGCCAAGGAAGGCTATATCAATATCGCCTGCGGCAACCGCGGTAAGCAGAGCACGCTGTCTGACGGCACCTATACCGGCGACGCTCCGTCCTGCCTGGTGGATCAGAAGAATACCGTGCGCTTTGTGAAATATAACATCCTGCTCGGCAATCTCCCCGGCAGTGTGGACTACTTCGTTTCTACCGGCGGCTCGGGCGGCGGCGCACATGCGACGATGCTGGCTGCTACTTCCAATAACCCGGACTTCTATGATTATGAGATCTCCCAGGGCGCGGTCGGCGTCTATAAGAACTCCGATGGCAGCTACAGCACAACGGTCACGGTGAACGGCAGTGAAGTAGAACTCTCGGACGGCCTCTGGGGCTGCATGGCCTACAGCGCCATTACCTCCCTTGCTGAAGCGGATATGACGCTGGCTTTTGAGTATTACCTGAATCCGGACTATAGCTTCAATACGGACTTCCAGAAGCAACTCGCAGAGTATCTGGCTGCTGAGTACATGGAGTATATCAACGCACAGAATCTGACCGTTGAAGAAGCGAAGGTCGGCTTCGATCTGAACGGAGACGGAGATACCTCTGATACGATTGCCCTTACCATTGAATATGCTGAAACCGGGCATGCAGATACCAACGGTTATTACGGCACTTATCTTGATCTGTATCTCGCGGAGTTTGAGCAGAATCTGCAGGATTACATTGACCGGCTCTCTTATGCGGAAGACTGGACCTGGTTTAACAGTGACGGCACAGCTCTCTCCGACAGCGAAGTCGCCGCGATGACGGATGCGGACCGCACGGAAGCGTTTATCAACGGTTGGTATGTCAAAGGCAGCACTGGCAGCAGCTCCGGCGGTATGAATGAAGGCCATGGTGGAAGTGGTGGCCCCAGTGGTGATTCCGCAGGCGGTCCTCCGGATATGGGCAGCGGAGGTCCCGGCAGCGACAGTGCGGGCGGTCCTCCTGACATGAACAACGGAAGCAGTGATGAAGTCGGAACGCCTGACTCCGGAACTACACAGTCTGCTTCCAGTAAAACCGATTCCGCGAATTATTCTTCCTTTGCAGAAATGCTGGCTGCTTATCAGGCCGACATTACCGAAATTCAGGCCGGTGACGAATACGGCAACAACATCGTCGATCTTTATAACCCGCTGAACTATATCGGCGCGGAGGGTACCCACAATCCCACATGGACAAGGATCCTGATGGGCGCCTCCGAGGGAGACATCTCCATGCTGAACTCCTTGAACCTGCAGATTGCTTGGCTGAATGCCGGAACCGACGCAGAGATCGAATGGCAGTGGAACGGCGGTCACGTACCGTCTGAGATCTTCGGTGATTCTCTTGCCCTCTATGTAGATACCATGTACGGTGAATATGTGGACGGCGCGGTGAGGATTACGAAAGCTGCTGCAAGCGGCCAGAAATCCAACGGAGATGGCACGGAGCCTTCCGGTACGGATCTTTCCAGCTGGGTCAGCTATGACAGCACAAACGGTGTTGGCATGACGCTTGCAGGAGCTGCAGCATACCGGACTTCCGGCGCAGCTAAGGCTATGCCCGGCTTCGATGTGATGGACTATGGACAGGAAGACTATGTCTTCGGCAGCAGCATTGCTGATGCGCGCCATTGGGATGCATATGTCTTAAAAGTATTTGAGGAACACCGGGATACGCTGGCAGAGCTTTTCAACTAACAACTGATTATCCGAATTTCACTCCCGTACATCGCAATGGTGTATGGGAGTTTTTAAAAAGATTCAAATTATAGTAAGCGTAAAACGGGCATATAAAAGGAGCCCGCCATGGCGAGCCCCGAGAGAGGATATGCAATCAGTTTGAATCGGCTTTGCACTGCGGCGGAGCGGCCATCGGGATGAGGGAAGAAACCCAGCCCGGATCACGCTCCGTACGCTTGTGCGCTTCGTTCAGCACCCAAGTCAAATAGCAGTATGGATCAAGGCCATTCTCTTTTGCCGTCTCAATCAGACTGAACAGCATCGCACTGCCCAACACAATACAGCCGCAGTTTACTGCCGAATCCAGCTTATAGTCCCGTCAGCTGCCGCAAGCGTCAGCACCGGCTGATCGGCGTCGTTTACGGTCATCGTATAAGGCGCGGATTCTGCTTCATATTCCAGATTGCTGTACGCAACATACAGACCGATACCGTCCCCCTTCGCGCCGTTATCCACCGCATAGGCTTCAAAGTCCGCAGTTTGCTCGCCGTTCATGAACGTGACGCCGTGACCGTTCTCGTAGATGCTCATGTACAGGTCAACATCGGCATACGCCTCGCCGAAGCCGGAGAGATCCGCTTTCCAGTCACCCACGAACCCCAATTCTCCGATTTGCTTCAGCGCGGTTTCAGTGTGCGATGAATAATCCATATTTTCCAGGCAGAATAGCGCGATTACCCGGCAGATCGTGTCTTCATCCGCACTTTCATCGATCCCCGCCGCCAACCAGTAGGCATACGGGCCAACCAGATAACCCTGCAGATCTTCCAGTTCTCTGCCATAACGGAACTCAATGTGATAGGTCTCCTCCATGGTGTCTTCCCTCAGAAGGAAATAGGTGAACTCACCTGCTTCATCGGTACTCTTGTACACATCCACCGGGAAAGCCATGGAAATTTCTATGCCTTGATACAGCATAGTCTCGCCATCGCCTACATTGTATTTTCCCAGATACTCGTAGGTATGGGTTTCGCTGGTACCGTCCGTTTTCAGGATTGTGGCGGTATCATCCTTGAAAGTGATGCTCTGTGCACCGTTGATGAAATCGCAGTCGAAAGCGTAACCTCCGTCGGCAAAAGCCGCCACAGCCGCTTCACCATAGAGATCTGAGGTGATGGCGCTCTGCAGCTTGACCGTCATGTCGGCAGCGGAGTCTTCACCGATGATTGCGGCAACATAGTCCTCCCAGACCGGTGTCCATTGATCGCTGATAATCACATCAAAGAGGCTGACATAGGTGGTGCCCAACTCACCTGCGACAGCAGGGTAAATGCCGTCAGAACGATTCGCCGCGGCTGATACTGTCATGCCGCCTTCACAGTCGACTGAAATCGCGCAGGCAGGGTCTCCGACAATAGCGTCCACAAAGCTCCCACCGCCCGTGATGCTTCCGGAAACAGAGCAGTCACTGACCGAGAAGGAAGACATTACGTCGCTACCCTCCATCATTTCCTTTCCCGCACCGATCAGACCCCCGACGGAATCCGTTGTTTCAGAGACGTGAATAGTCACATCTTCGACTGTGCTTCCGGTGATCTGCGCAGGCGATGTCGGATCGTAGGTTCCGCCGAAGCCGACCAGACCGCCAACAAGCCTGTTGTTTTCTCCGCGCACATGAATGACTGTGCCGCTCACTTTGCAATCCGTGATTTCAGCTGCGCCCCAGGGAGCGCCGCAAAGCGCGCCGAACCCCCAGGTTGCATTGCCATCAGCTGTGATACTTCCGCCTATAACTTCGCAGTTTTTGATAGAACTCATAGTGGTTCCCCCGGCAATCAGTCCGGCACAGGCCCCGTCATCACCCGACACGGTAATATCAGCAGTCGCACTGCAGCCTGAGATCAGGTCAAATCCGGTTCCGACAATCCCGCCGACTCCCTGTGCGCCAGTCAAATGATTTTCTCCGACCAGGTGGATATCCGAAACAGGACAATTCATAAACTGCAGACCGACAGCGCCGCCAACCAGATAGAACCCGGACACAATCACGTTTCTCAACGTGAAATGGCCAATAAACGCCGAGCCGCTCTCCGTGCCGGAAGCGCAGCCGAAAAGCCCTGCGCCCATCGGGGCTTTACAGGAGACCGTCAGGTTGGAAATGGTGTGACCAGCCCCGTCAAAGGTGCCTGTGAATGCATAATCGGGATGTGGAATCTCTGCGTCTTCCGGCGCATCGGACTTGGATTGGAATGAACCGATTGGCACCCAGTTCTCAT
Organism: Oscillospiraceae bacterium; assembly: GCA_017448455.1. Lineage (GTDB taxonomy): Bacteria > Bacillota > Clostridia > Oscillospirales > Oscillospiraceae > Limivicinus. The sequence continues at coordinate 9,156 of JAFSLL010000308.1, forward strand.
AGCTGGAAAGATCAATGTCATTGATCAAAACATAATGTGCGGTCAGATCATCACGGACGCGATCCAAATGTTCGGCTGTGGCTATCTGCCAAGGATCTTCCGCAGTTCCCGCGCCTCCAGCAAAGCGTTGGTCTGCCTCAGTTTGATTTGCTTCACCGGTTGACGCCGTTTCCGCTCCTTTGCCTCCACAGCCGCTCAGGGCGCTCAGCAGCAACAGCATCACAAGCATAAGTGATAATGTTTTCTTTTTCAAACTTTTGTCCTCCTTATTTTTTAAGTTTAAAAAGCTTAACGGTTTTATTCGAAATCAGAATGAAAAAAAGATCCCACTGATGACGACAACGGGAAGCGCCCATGTCGTACTGGCCGCCATCATGGCATCCGCATATCCGGCAGACATTTCTTCAACAGCGCATTCATATGTATAAGTCCGATTGAACCATAGATACCCTTTCAATCTGCACCTCTTTCTCTTGGAAGGTTTGTATAACCGGTTATGGAGGCAAGCGCCGGTTAGTTGCCTCTAACTAACTTTTATTATATTCCTATAATGGTCCCCTTGTCAAGACCACGCAGCAAAAAAACATCGTGAACATGTTTCGCCCATTCTGACTTTGGCTGCATCCCGAGCCACAGTCCGTCAGTCCCAGCTTTGGTAGCCGCCCGCGGAGCGGGTTGTCCGCCCAGCGGGATTTCCCGTCCATGCTCTGACGGATATGGTGTTCTCTCAGGAGTTGTTTGTAGTCTTCACTGGTGAACTGCCTCCCCTGGTCTGAATATGACCGAACCAGCTTCCGGCCAACATCATAACCCTCTTCCTGTAGCTTTGCGGCAATCTTCCGTGTGCCCAGGTAGAGCATGGTCGTGTGCCAGAAGTCGATCCTGGCCAGAATCGCTTCTTTGCGCTCTATGCTTGCTTCGTCCGGCTGCTTTGGGGCGTAGTAGACCATGGAACGGGTGACGGTATGCGCTCCTTTCTCTGTCTGCTTCGTATACCATGTTCACGTGCGTCTTGGCAGAGGTGGTCTGGTTTGCTGGGACCATGATAATTATACCGGTAAAAATATGATATCATCTTGATTCGAACGTGTCGGTGTGATATGATAGTTAGCGGCAGGTAACGAGCTGCGAGACGGAGGTAATCATGGCTATTTCATATAGTAAACTCTGGAAGATGCTGATAGCTCGAAAGATGAGCCATGTCGAGCTGCAACGAGCAGCGGAGGTGGCCCCGAACACCGTGACAAAAATGCGAAGAGATCAGCCGGTGAACTTCGCTATTCTGGATCGGATCTGCGGCGTACTGCACTGCGATTTCGCTGGTATTGTGGAGCGAACTCATGAGGCTGCCGACCGATAAGGCCGTTTTTCTTTTACCATATGGTTAGCTTACTCTAACCGAACACAGATTGCAGCAGCATGGAGCATAGCAAAAAGACTTAACGGAAAGGGTTGTTCCACTGATTCGATAAAGGAGCCTGAATATGAGTGTGAAGTATGACATGATCGTAGGCGAAGGCATGTTCCACTGCTGTTCCGTGTTCCCTATTTGCGAAGAGGGGAAAGAAGGATGGAATATGATGGTGCGGCTGATGAAGGAGTGGGGAAATGTTTTGGGATAATGTGGCCGGTGTATATGATGTATTTGTCAATGTCATTAACAGGAGGACGCATCAGAAGCTGAGGAGAATCGTATCTTCGCTGATTGAACCTGGTGATACGGTACTGGAATGCGCCTGCGGGACAGGGCTCCTGTCAGCCGTGATCGCGGAAAAATGCAGTCAGCTTACAGCAACGGATTTCTCTGAAAAGATGCTGAAGAAAGCAGAAAAGAACTGCCGCTCCTTCTGCAATATCACATACGCTCAGGCAGATATCACCGCGCTTCCTTATCCGGACGGCTGTTTCGATAAAGTTGTTGCAGGAAATGTGATCCATCTGCTGGATCATCCATTGGCAGCACTCAGTGAACTGAACCGTGTCTGTAAAGACGATGGGGTGCTGATCATTCCGACCTACATGAATAAAAACGATCAAGGGAAAACAAGCGGCTTTGCCGGTGCTGTCGGGAAGGCCGGAGTGGACTTCAAGCGGCAGTTTACCGTGGACAGCTACAGACATTTTTTTCTGGATGCAGGGTATCCCGACGTGAATGTTTCATTTGCCGACGGACGCATTCCCTGCGCTGTAGCGGTCATGAGAAAGCAATTCAATGAAGGTATATGAGTTTGGAAAAGAGCATACGAAATCCTTTGTCATGTTCCAGTGCGCGGCAGAGCCCTGGTGGGTGTTCAAGGCTTCCGCTGAAGAAATGGCGAAGGACTATCATGTGTATCTCTTTATCGCGGACGGCCACGATGAGCTCGGCACAGAATTCGTTTCTCTTGAGAGGTATGCGATGGACGCTGCGGAGTATCTGAAAACGTAGAACGTCGGACAGGTAGATGGTATGTACGGCGTATCCATGGGCGGGGCGGCGGTGATCCGCTTTCTGGCGATGGAGGAGATCCCTGTGGAGAGAGCGATCATCGACGCCGGAATCACACCGTATCCATACCCTAAAATTATCTGCCGACTGATTTCGGTCAAAGACTGGATCATGGTCATGCTCGGCACCAGATCTCTTCGGCTCATGAAGCTCGCTTATCCGCCGGAAAGATGGACGCCCAAAGGCGAGGATCCAGAGGCGCATTACCGGGCATTGCTGAAATTCTATAAACAGCATTACTCACCGCGAACGATCTACAACGTTTTCTGGTCTACGGATAACTACACCATGCCGGATCCGGTTCCACGGGTGGATACGAAAATCGAGTACTGGTACGGCGAAGAAGAAAAGCGGGCAAGAGAAAAGGAGCATGATATCGAATTCGTCTGCCGGACCTATCCACAGACGGTTCTGAAAGAATTTAAGGGGCTTGCTCACGCGGAGCTTGTGATGATGTTTCCTGAACGATTTGTTTTAGAAGTCAAAAGGTTTCTGGAGGAATGAGAATGGGATTGTTCAAGAGATTTGTGAGTCAAACACGGAAGCCGGACGGCTTTCTCGGAAAAATGATGCTCAGCAGCATGAATTCCGGTCATGCGAAAATGGCAGATTGGGGCTTTTCCCACCTCCCGAGCATATCGCCCGAAAACGCCGTGGATCTCGGCTGCGGCGCAGGACGGAATGTGGGCGAGCTGCTGAAAAGATATCCGGGAGCGCATGTAGCCGGAATTGATTACTCGGATTTGTCCGTTGAAAAGTCAAAAGACTATAACAGGACGATGATCGAAATCGGACGATGTGAAGTTATGCAGGGAGATGTATCGGATCTGAAGCTCCCTGCGGACGCCTTTGATCTGGCCACGGCCTTTGAAACCATTTACTTCTGGCCGGGGCTTGAAAAGTGCTTTGCCCAGGTTGCCGGGGTGCTCAGGCCCGGCGGGTATTTTATGATCTGCAATGAATCCGACGGAACGGACGCCACCGGTCTGAAATTTGAAAAAATCATCGACGGGATGAAAAACCATACTGCGGAAGAGATCGAAGCGGCGCTGAAAGCTGCGGGCTTCTCGTTCGTCACAAGTGATCATCACCCGTCCAAGCCTTGGATCACGGTGTTAGCGAAGAAATAAGAGAGGAAACGCAATGAACACCATCGGAATCGATCACAATCTGGACCGCCCGCGGATCAGGAAGCTCTTGACCATCGGGCTGTTCGCCGCTGTCCTCACAGGGATCGGGGACTTTTTGCTGGGGTACGGTGAGAGCACAGCAGGCAGCAGCATTGCCACCAGTGTGATGGCCAGCGCGCCGAATCTTACTGACTGGCAGATGATTGCAGGCAGCCTGCTTGGCTTCTTTGGTATCTTTCTGGAGGGTCTTGCGTGCTTCGCAGTCTATCGTCTCATGGCGGATGCAGCACCGAAGTATGCGCACCTTTACCGGGCTGGGATCTTCGGTTATATCTGGCTGGCTCCGGTTGGCTGTCATCTGAACATGGGCATCCTGAACCTGGCATATAAATACCTGCTCCAGGCGGACGAGGCGCTTGCGGCGAAAGCGGCAAACCTGCTGTTTTTTGGTTTCAGTCAGCCGGTATACCTGTTGCTTGTGATCTTCTGGCTTCCGATGATGATCATCCAGTTTAAGGCTTTTTCAAATTGAGATGCTTCAATATATCGCCTGGCCCTATGCAAACTTTGAACCGATCGGGGAAGCGGTCTCCACTCATTTGCTCATGGCGCTGGGCTATCCCGTCCGTCCGGCGGGCGATGTAAAGTCGCTGGAGCCGGGGCCTCTGAACGCAATGGTCAGGCTCGTCATCTACTGGATGTCGAGGACGCGGCTCGGCGCGCTCTGCACGGCCGAGCATTGCCGTCACGCGCCGGGTGAGATGGAGGACCTGGACAGGGCGTTTATGTCGATCCGGGAAAGGGAGCCGGACTTTCCGATGCCGGCATTCGACCGGCTGAAGAAGATGATGCCCTCGTGGGAGCAGATCCGGGAGAACTATGCAGGATAAGTGAAGGATCGAAAGGAGTACACATGATGCTGTTGACCATTTTTCTGGCAATCGTTTTTTGCGCGGCGATGGCGATGATGCTGATATCCTGCGTGGCGTTTATTCAGGACAACAGATTCTTTTCTTCGGCGCCGAAGGAAGCGAGAGAAGTGCTGATCCAAAGAAAGCAGGAGCTCTTCTATGGGGCCAGGGCGATCGGGTGGACGCTTTTTATCATCAGTGTTCTGATGATCCTCGGCGTGGGCGTGATCGCCGTCTGGGACGGCCTTCGAAGCGGCTTCACGTTTGGGCAGTTCTTTTTGCGGTTTGTGCTGATTTTTACCATTTATAAGATTTGCGACATGGCTCTCATCGACAACTTCTTGCTTTTGAAATTTCGGTTCTTCCAGTATTACTACCCGGAGGCGGCGAATGTAATGGAGGGAAGAAAGTACGGATTCAACATCAAAAGTCAGCTGCTGAAGCTGTTGGTGATCTTCCCTGTGGTCTCTGCACTGGCGGCGTGGATCTGCACCCTGTTCTGAGAGTATTTATTCGGAGGTCTGAACATGAGCATCTGGATTATCCTGATCGAAATGGCCGTCTTTGCGGCACTCTTTACAGTCATTGTTTTCCTCGCGTCCCGCGGCGACCGGAAGTACAGCCCTGCGGCGATCCACAACTATCCGCCCGATATTCAGGAGGAATACTTCAAAACACATGAGCGCATTGACGTGAGCTATAAGTCAAATAACTAATACTTCCCACATGAAAAGCGGCAGCAAAGCCGCATAGCATCTGGGAAATCAGACTCAAAAAAAGGATCAGGCAGCAGCGCGAGCCTGTGAAAGACCAAGCGCCGCGTAGAGATGCTGCGGAAGCTTGGACAGGAAGCTCTGAGTAAACGCTTCCATCTGTTCGTCCGAGACAGAGAAGAACGCTCTTACCGTATCCAACAGC
>JAFSLL010000029.1 GCA_017448455.1 Oscillospiraceae bacterium
ATGTGTCTGCGGATCATTTCCATTCCCTTCCGAGGCAACTCTCCAGTGTTTTTTCAAACCACTGATAGAACTTTTCTTTTGCTTCTAAGCTATATCTTTTTTCGCTGAAAATATCGAAGGCATGCACGTCGGTGTGGTAAACAGCAACCTCAGCTTCAACTCCGGCGGCTTTCAGCTTCTCCACATATGCCAGCGTTTCACAAAAAAACGGCTCGCCATCCCCCACAAAGGTATAGCAGGGCGGGAGGTTGCTGTAATCGGTCTGCCATGCTGGGGAAGCATATGGTGACACCTTTTTCTTCGCATCCTTCCGCAGGTAAAGTCTCCAGCCGATATGGTTTCTCAGGGTATTCCAGACCTTCCCGTGGTTATCCCTGGAGCTTTCCGTGTCGATGTTGCTGATCATCGGATAAAGCGGCATCTGGCAGGCGACCTTGATTCCCTTGTCCCTTGCCATCATGCATACAGCGACAGCCAGTCCGCCGCCCGCACTCTCTCCGCCAACCATAAAAGCTTCCGGCTGCTTACTCATGTACTCCAAAACTTGATAGCAGTCATCCACTGCTGCCGGATATGGCTTTTGCCAGGCCAGACGGTAACCAGGCGAATAGACGGTCACGCCGTATTTCTTCACCAGATCAACGCCTCGGGTCATGTACACCATTTCCTTCATACCGAGAATGTACCCACCGCCGTGAATCCAGAGGATTGATACGGGGATTGAAGGACGAGTAGCAGGACGAAGGATAAGTGTCGGAACACGGCCAATCCTGATCTTCTGGACGGAGACATCTTTATCCGGCTTGAGGTTGATTTTCATCTCAGCACCTTCTCCATCGGCTTACCTTTCGCCAGCTCATCGACCAGCTTATCAAGCTGCCGCATTTTCCTTTCCATCGGGTCTTCGATCTCTTCCACCTTGATACCGCACACAGAGCCTGTGATCAGCTCCGCCCGTGAATTCCAGGCAGGGGACAATGAGAGGAACTGGCCGTAAGTCAGGCCGTCCAGAATGTCCACACTGACATATCCCGTCAGCCAGCGGATGACTTCATCGACCTCCGCCTTGGTGCGGCCCTTCTTCTCGGCTTTCGCTACCAGAGCAGCGTAGACTTTATTGAATTCCATGTCAAAAACGCTCTGTCTGAGCATGATCCACCTCACAGCACCATCAACAGCGTTCCCGCTCCGATCAGCGCACAGCCGATCAGTGACTTGGGCGTAAACTTTTCGTGGAGAAACACAAATGCCAGCACCAATGTAATGATCACGCTCAGCTTGTCGATGGGCACGACCTTGGATGCTTCGCCCACCTGGAGCGCCTTATAATAACAGAGCCAGGATGCACCAGTCGCCAGCCCGGACAGGATTAAGAAGATCCAACTCTTCCGGCTGATGGAAGCCAATCCACCCTGTGTATTCGTAAGGAATACCATGCCCCATGCCATGACAACGACCACCATCGTGCGGATAGCCGTCGCCAGGTTGGAATTGACACCTTCAATCCCAATCTTCGCCAGAATAGATGTAAGGGCAGCGAATACTGCCGACCCTAAAGCAAACCAGAACCACATATGTATTATCTCCTCATTATTGCCTGTGTCTGCTGCCCTGGACGACCATCGTGATCCCCAGAGCCAGTACAATCAGGAAAGCGCCCATTCCGCAGGCTCCGTTCATGGTATTCGCGAAATCTGCCGCATCGTTTCCAAAGGTTGCCGTCATGGAGCGCTGTAGCGTCAGCATTGACGCAACTGCTCCGGCAAGCGAAATGTTCCTTAGAGTCATCATGAACAGCGATCTGTCCTTATGTGCACGGATCGTATTACGGATCGCGATGCCGGCGATGAAAAAGGTGTAAGCCGCGATGGCTATCATGACCGGTACGGGATAGGTTTTAGCAACCGCATAGTGAAAACTCAGCGCAACAGAACCGGATAATACGATCGCCAGAAACAGCATGGCGATCCCGTTATGACGCATGACACTTTGTTCGGTGCGTTTTCCCTGCTTTTCTGTATTCAGAGACACTACCGCCAGCCGCATTCCGCCAAGCGTCAGATAATACGCACACATGGTGATGAGCCATGCTGATCCATAAATGATCCCAAGCACACCGTTGAAAATGCCGTATAGCAGGTTCCATCCCATGCTGCCGCCGGCGATCAGGACGCTCCTGAACTGCCTGTCAGAAAGCATCCTTTCTCCAATGGCCGTGGAGGCTATTCTGTCTTTATGCGTTGTTTTCTGCTTCATCACACGGCTTCCTTATCCTTTACACTGACCGCTCCCAGCAGCAATGTCCCAGTTGTCAGCACCACTGCAAAAATCCCATACCAGGGTACTGCCTGCAGGATCCCGAGTGAGAAGAGCGATACCAGGCAGTAGCCATACATGGCTGCCCAGAAGATGAGTACGGTCCAGTCTTTTCTGCCCTTGAAGGCCAGTTCTCCGCGCTTTCTGACGATCTGTAGGATCATCCTCACAAGGATATATCCCCATAACAGAAGGAATGCAATGCAGGAGAACCACTCATCCGTAAGGGCATTAAGACCCAGGGCGATACCGCTGGCTGCGCCGACAATGGCCACTCCAGCAAGGCCGATCCCGATGGTGGTCAGGATCTTTCTCCCAATAGAGCCGCCGTCCTTTTCCCAGCTTCTCAATGTCAGATATGCCACAGCCGGCGTCTCAAAGAGATATCCGAGGAAGTTCACCCAGATGACGCTCATGAACATGTGATGCGTCACTTCCAATGTGATCTCCCGGCCTTCCCAGACCCAGAAGCCGCCGCTCAAACGGATCGCTGCCACATCCAGCAGGATGTCCATGGAGA
>JAFSLL010000030.1 GCA_017448455.1 Oscillospiraceae bacterium
CGGTGAATTTGACATGGTGGTGTTTGATCCCGCGACAATCTCCTGCCGTTTGTATGAAATCAAGCACAGCAGGGAACGCGCCCCGGAACAGTACCGCCATCTGTTGGACGAGGAAAAATGCTCCATCGCCAGACAGCTTTATGGCACAATCGAAGAAAAATATGTAATCTATCGCGGCGAAGAGGCGTTTGAGCAGGATATCCACTATCTGAATGCGGAGTCCTACCTCTGCTCGCTGGGCAACAAGTGACTGCAATGCGGAAAACGGAGGCATGCTTGGCGGAACGCAGGGTGCAGGCAGGGCTCCGGTGCATCAGAAGTGAGTGGCTGGATTAACTCTTTCGGTGTTTTTTGCCCGTATGGTCACTCATTCCTCCATGCCCAGTGCTTGTTTGACGGCGCTGATTTCTGAAGTATCGAAAGCAAACTGCACAATAACATAGTTCATTCTTTCGTAAGTAATACATACGTGATCGGCGCCTCCGGATCTCCATCCCATTCAAGCCGGATTGTTATGCCCTGATACTGAAAGAATGTGCTGTACTCCGTGGTTTCGCTCAACTCATCTCTGAATGATTCGGGTTCTTTCGTCCTGATTCCCGCATCCTCCAGCTGTTCTTTTACCTCCGCCCATGGTTTTCCCACAAGATGAACGCCCGGAAAAACTTCATTTGCCGCTTCACTGTTTTCATAGTAGAAACTCAGGTATCTGATTCCGTAATCTTTATACCCGTTGTAAAAATCATTCCAAAGGTCATAATTCCAGGCAGCAGGGTCCTCATCCGGCATGACCATGATCGTATGATCCGGAGAGTGATAAAACGCTGCCAGACCCCCGGCGGGAGAATCTACTTCATAGTCATCACCCAGCAAATCCAGAACCTCGCCCACTGTCAGGTTCATATAGTCCGACATTGCCATGGTGTCAGATTCTTCTATTACATCATCCGGACTCCCGATCCAGGCACTTTCCATGACCTTGTCATAGGGAAACTCCAACATATAATCCGGTGGCGTCGTCGGTTGATTATTTACTGTGACATCGGTAATAAGATAATACCTGGCACCATCCAGAATGCCGTAGTGCGAATCTATAGAGTATGCAATCCCGTCCACCGAGCCAAGATAAAAATCCTTTCCCACGTATGACCGTGCTTCTCTGTCTCTGCTTTTTACTTTTTCTTCCCTTGTACGAATATAGACAGCAAACAACCATGGCTGGTTCTTGACTTCATTGATGTCATTAGACTCCCAACCGTATACCACGAGCGTGTTTCCATTTTCTTCATGCTCCGTATAGACTTCTAAGGGGTATTCCGAGGGCATATAGAAATGAACGCCGTGTGACACATACTCCGTGACAGGTGTAGTGCCCCAGATTTGCTCTGCACTGCTCCTACCCGCTTCCTCGCGTTCCGCAGCTGTCAATTCGACAACCGGCCCCTCTTCCTCTGTAACAAAAACGGTCTCTGCATTATTCCCCGCGTTTTCTGCGGCTGCGATTCCGGTATTCTCCGAAACTGCAACGGTGGCAGAGATCCCGCTCCGGGGACTGTCACTTCCGCTGATTGCAGGGATGACCACCGCGGCTCCGATGCCTACGACAGCCACTGCCGCAACTGCGGCGATGATTTTTGCGGTCAGCGGTATTCCGGCCTTGGCCGCAGTAGCTGCCGCGATGGATTGTGCGCCCATCTGTGCCGCTTCCCGTGCGGCGGATTTCGCTGCCCGCACGCTTGCTTCCTGCGCTGCAGTACCTGCCGCATTTCCCGTCTGCTGAAGGATTTTTGTAAGCGAGGATGCGGCGCTCCCCGGCTCCATCGCATGCGCTTCGTTCTTCCGAAGCAGTAGAAGCAGGAACGGAATCGGTGCCAGGCCGTAGATCCTTGTGCCTCTCTTCTCCAGATCGAGCACCTTTTTTTCCACTTTTTTTCTGCCGCTGCGAAGGTTGGTTAACACCGTATTCTGGTTCATGTCCAGCGCGGCAGCGATCTCCTTCACACTCATCTGCTCATAATAATGCATCGAAAGCACGCTGCGCTGGCCATCCGGGAGAGAATCCAGGATTTCAGACAAAAGCCTTGCCGTTTCCTGCCGGTCGATCACGACATCCGGCATTGTCTCCGGATTAGTATCCTCGAATTCCACCTCCGTATCTTCGTCATCGAGCGGGGTCATCTCCGAAAATAATACGGTCTTGTGCTCCCGGAAGTAGTCCATCGTCCGGTTTCTCGCGATCGTCTTCAGCCACGGACGGAACTTGTTCGCTTCCTGCAGCTGACCCAGGTTTCGGAAGGCCTTGACATAGCTGTCCTGCAGCAGGTCCAACACCGTGTCCTCGTCCTTCACCATCGACCTGATCAGCGCATAAACGTTGTTGTACGTTGCGTTGTACAGTTTTGTCTCCGCCTGCGTGTCGCCATTCTTTGCGCGGTCGATCAGCGTCTGGTTAAATTCCTGCTGTGTCCCGCAGTTCGTACAACGATCCGCGTTATCCGGGATGTCCGCCCCGCAATTGATGCACTTCATAACAATTCTCTCCTGTCTTGCTCATGATTCCCTTTATCATTTCAACCTACCCAATTCGAAGTCTGCAACCATATGTGCC
>JAFSLL010000031.1 GCA_017448455.1 Oscillospiraceae bacterium
AGCTGCTCCCGCGTCGCGAAGCAGTGTCCCTCGTCGGCAAGCGCGTTCAGTGTATACAGCATGCCGCTGCGCAGGCGGGGATACTGATCGTGGCCGAACCCCATTTTTGACGCGATGGTATCCGCCGTCCGAAAGCCGATTCCCCATATGTCGTCAGCAAGGCGGTAGGGATTCTCCTGCACGACCTGGATGCTCTCATTGCCGTAGGTCCTGTAGATCTTCGTCGCGTGCGAGGTGCTGACATCATGTCCCTGCAGAAAAAGCATGATGTTCTTGATCTCTTTCTGCTCAACCCAGCTCTTTTTGATCCGCTCCACGCGCACCCTGCCGATGCCGGGCACTTCGAGCAGCCGATCCGGGTCTTCCTCAATCACATTCAGGGTCTCGGCACCAAACTGCCTGACAATCCGCTGGGCGAACTTCGGCCCGATTCCCTTCACGAGGCCGCTGCCCAGATACTTCTCAATGCCGTACACGGTGGCCGGCAGCGTCTCCTCATAAGTCACGGCAGAAAACTGCCTGCCGTACTTCGCGTCCATACGCCAGGAACCGCTGAGCGTCAGGACGCTGCCGACGTGGGTTTCGGGCATGGTCCCGACGACGGTAACCAGATCCTGATATCCGCGGGCCCTGCATTTGAGCACCGTATAGCCGTTTGTTTCGTTCTGATATGTGATGCGCTCGACCACGCAGCGCAGTGTTTCCATCCGCCGTCACCCCCGTTCCGTGCATGTCGCGCCTGACTATTTATACCATGCCTGCCCGGCGGATACAAGAGAAAACAGACACAACCCGGCGGCACAGCCTGAAACAGACCTCCGTTTTGTGTTCTTGACAAATCTCCCCTGCCCGTGTTATATAGCATCTGTCTTCGGCACCGACCGAAATGTATTTCTTAGAGAGTGATAACGATGAAAAAGACGATCCTGAAGCAGTGGCTTCGCATTATCCTCGGGCTGTCCATTTTTTCTTTCGGCGTCCATCTGACCATCTTCGCGAATATCGGGCTGGCACCCTGGGACTGCCTGAGCATGGGAATTTCCTACCACACACCGCTCAACTACGGCACGGCAACCGTGACGCTCTCCATCATCATCGTCTGCATCGACCTGCTGCTGCGGGAGCGCATCGGCTTCGGGACGGTCTTCGACGCGCTGCTGGTCGGGTTCATTGTGCAGGCCTTCAATGACCTGAACCCTCTTCCCCTCAACAGCGGCGTGCTGACCGGGATCCCGATCATGCTCGTCGGCTTCGTATTTATGGCAATCGGGCAATGGCTGTACATGAGCGGGGCCCAGTGCTGCGGACCGCGCGACGCGCTGCTGGTCGGCCTCGGAAAGCGGCTTCCGAAGCTACCGATCGGCGTGGTGGAAGTTCTCCTCTGGGCGCTGGTCGTGTTCGTCGGCTGGCTGCTGGGCGGGCCGGTCGGGATCGGAACACTGATCAGCGTAGTCGGTGCCGGGCTTGTGATGCAGGCGGTGCTCAGCATCGTCCGTTTTGAGCCCCGGTCCGTACGGAACCGGGACTGCATCGAAGTAATCCGGATCCTGTTTGGGAATGAACCTACAGAAGAAGATACCGCCGGCTGAGCCGGCGGTATCTTCTTCTGTATCTCTCAGCCTTTCACGGTGGTGAGGAACAGCATGTACTCCACTCCGTCACCGGGATAGACATAGTCCCCGAGATACTGATCATTCGTATACGCGGTGTAATCTCCCCAGAACGCCTGGTACGGGAGATACTCCCAGTCTATTGGAACCTTGACCGTCTCCTGATGTAATTCGCGCTTCCCGTCCGGATAGCTCTCCCAGATGACCTGAATCTTCCGAAGAGGCTGGTCCCAGCTTTTGAGAAATTCGAGCTGCGGCACGGGGTTGGTGTATTCAAATACGGTGCTTCCGAGGACTGTCCCCTCTTCCGAAATGCTGATGACTTCCCGCATGACGAGTGTCCCGTAATCGATCGCGAGCTTCTGTCGGTATCCGGAGGCATAAACGGCGTCCGCCCAAATCAGATCGTCTTCGTTCCTGTCCAGACGCAAAACTGAGAATCCGTCAAAGTAGTCGAGGATAGCCGTTTCCGGCACGTCCGTACGCCCCTCACCGCTTTCGATGCTGCTGATTCTCGCCCGAGCCATTCCGTCTTCCGTCTCGCCGTAATCGAAACTGCAGCCGTGAATTTTACCGGAGTACAGGCCGTTGCCTCCCGTAAGCATGACAGGCTCACCCTGATGCAGGAACAGCCAGGTGCTGTTCCCGTAACTGTAATCTCGGTCGTATATGCGTACGGACGGATACTGAGAGAGCACGTTCGACAGAGTATTCGCCCGTATCAGCTCCTCCCAGGTAAAAGTCAGAGTTGGATCTATCTGCGGTTCTGCCGCAGGCATCTCGACCTGTTCCAGGCGGTATGCGAAGCGGCTTAAAGGATCCGGATTCTGCGTATACGTGATCCGGAACTTCCTCTCTGCCTGCTCCTGATAGCCGAAGTGACGGATCACGCCGACTGTCTCTGACAAATCCGCTTCCTGAAAGAAAGAAAGTTCGATTTCTGTTCCGAGAAGCTCGTTCAGACGCAGTTTATACTCCCGGAAATCATAAGATACACTGCCGTCCGTACTGCGAAGCGCAGCGGGTGTGTGCTCACCCAGCCAGTTTTCCGGTCCGCTCAGCTCTTCCAGCATCCCGAGCGAGCGCTGGAAGTCGGACGCCTGGTCCGCAGGCAGAAGATCTGCCTCCTGAACACGGTAAAGCCAGGCCGCGTACCAGCCGGTCGCCTCCCAGGCGAAGAAGGGCCAGGCCGTATCTGTCTCATCAAATCCGTTATACCAGCACGCCATCGCGATGGCAAAAGACTGCGCCCGTGTCTTTTCCTCGAAATCTGCCGGGATTACAGAGACTGCGTTCGGTGTCCGAACCTGCATTGAAGATGCTGTTTCCAAGATCTCTCTGTCACGTTCTCCCGCAGTGCAGCCTGTCAGGATGCCCAACAGCAACACAGCACAGAGTATAAGGCAAATCCTGCTCTTCATGTTAATCCTACTCCTGAATCATCTGCTGCTAATGCAGTCTGCTTCCAATTATACGTAATAGGGATTCGGCTTCATCAGAATCAGGATCAGGTCAACCATCCAGCCGATTCCGAACAGCCCGAAGGTAAAGATATACAGGATCCCCATGCCGATTCGACCCTCATAAAACTTATGGGCGCCAAATATTCCGAACAGGAAGCAGAGGAGAAAGGCCACCCATTTGTCCTTCGCCTTCCCGCCCATCACGACGGTCTGATTCTGTACGTTCTGGGTATTGCCCATGTTGTGGATGACGGTTCTCTGTTCCGCGCCGCGCAGCTCCTCTACCTGTCTGCCGCAGTTTGGGCAGACAACGGCTTCCTCGTGGATGAGAGAGCCACAGAACTTGCAGTACTTCATATGCTCAGGAGCGGTAAAGGTTACCGACTGGTCCCAGTCCTCCTGCGTGAGCTCCGTGGCAGCGGCATAGGTCTGCGCCGTGGCTGTACTGCTTCTTGTTACTGTAGAGCTGTCTCCGTAACGCTCCGGCATGGCGGCTTCGGCATAGGCTGCGGCTGAGCCTCCAAAACCCATTCCCTGTTTCTGCCGGCCGGTGTAAGGCTGTTCTGCATAGGCCGCTGAGCGGGATGGGTTCCCCTGCTGAACAATATTGATGACACCAACATCATCCACTGAGAAAAGACACAGCCTGTTCTCCAATGGATCAATCTGAATATTCTGAAGTGCGTCCACGCATCCGTCCGCGTGAATCAGCAGCTCATGCGTTCCTGACGTCAGAGTAAAACTCGCACTGTCGGCGGTACTGATGACAGCCTTAAACTCTCCGTCGATATAAATATCAGCCACGACTTCCTGCATACGAACGGATTTGTATTTTCTCAGTGTGAGTGTACCGGTTCCTCTCCCAGACTGTTGATCCTGGCTTGAAAGCCGGCTCCCGCATTCGGGACAGAATCTGGCATTCCCTGCATCTGCACCGCAATTGTAACAATACACGCCTAAAGCACCTCTCTTCCGCAAATCCATGTTTTATTCAGTATAGCAGACTCGCCGACATGCCACAAGTCCTTTTGTGAAACAGTTAACGCAGTGCTCTGAAGCTACAGGCTCAGCCCTGTTAAGCTCTCGTACGGCAGGTGCAGGCGAAATCGGAGTTCTTCGCTTCTTTTCACTGGACAAGGACACATTGGGCGTGTATAGTCAGAATAAGGCAATCTGCTCAAGGGTGTGCAGACATACAGAAAGAAGGACTGGAATATGAAGAAGCGAATCATCATTGCGGCAGGCATTGCGCTCCTGGCAATTGCCGCATTTTTGCTGCGGCCGTATTATCTGAATATCACCTTCGGCATTTCGGATTTCTTCCGTGACAGAGGCCTGAAAACGCCGGAGGATATCGTGCGGATCGACGACCAGGCTTACGGAAGCGACCCCATGCAGGTTTTTGACGTCTATTACCCGGTTGGAACGGACCATCCCCTGCCGACGATCGTGAGCATTCATGGCGGCGGTTACACCTACGGTTCCAAGGAAGTTTACCAGTATTACTGCATGAATCTGGCAGAGCGCGGGTTCACCGTTGTCAACTTCTCCTATCGTCTCGCCCCCAAAAGCAAGTTCCCCGCGCAGCTGGAGGATACCAATCGGCTGATGGCCTGTATCTGCGTCCGGGCAGAGGATTATTATGTGGATCCGGATAACATTTTCTTTGTCGGAGATTCCGCCGGCGCGCATTTGAACGCGCAGTACAGCGCCGCGGTGACAAACCCGGCCTACGCGGACCTGCTGGATCTTTCCATTCCAGCTTTCACGCTGCGGGCAACCGCACTGAACTGCGGCGTATACGAACTGAAGGATTTCAGCTCTTCACAGATGAAATACTTCCTGGCAGACGGAATGGAGGAAGAAATGGACATCGTCGGTCATATCACCTCCGACTTTCCTCCCGCGTTTGTGATGAGCGCCACCGGAGACGGCTGCCTCCCCTACGCAGAGCCGATGTATGAGTTGCTCACGGCAAGAGGGGTAAACAGCGAACTGCATATCTACGGAGATGAGCAGGAAAAGCCGCCCCACGTCTTTCATGTCAATATCAAGAGTGAAGTCGCCACCGTCTGCAATGACGAAGAATGCGCCTTCTTCCGGGAGCGAATCGAGTAAGTCCGATCCTGTTTTTTCACACGGGATGGCCCTGTCGCACAAAAAATTGAAAACAGGCAGGAACACCTCCCGCAGAGGGCTCCTGCCTGTTTTTCTGTTCCGATTATTACTGTACTGCGATCCAGAGCATGCGGCTGTCTTCGAAGGAGACGTTCAGTCTCCCCGTGTCCTTCAGCCAGGCGAGATAGGAGCGCACCGTGCTGCCCACCAGCACATACTGCTCCATGTTCATCGTCAGCGCGTAAGCCTGGAAGAGCTGCTGCAGGATCTCCTCAAAGCAGCGCGGCGTCTCACAGAGGTCAAGGATTCTGTCCGCGATTTCGTTCACCTGATCGATGTTGACCTGCGCGAGCTCCGCGATGCTGTCCGTCGCCGCCGCGTGGGACGGGATGAACAGCTTTGCTTTCATGGTCTTGACCTGCTCCAGTGTCTTCAGGTATGCGGCAACGTCATAGATGAAGCCGATGCGGTATTTTTCCAAAGTCTCCCGGCTGGAGAGGCAGTCCGCGAGATAGACGACGTCATCCGGGGTTCGGAAACCGACCATATCAAAGAAGTGCCCGGGAAGCAGGATGATCTCAAAGCCATCCGGCAGGACATCCGCCGTCAGATATTCGGCGCTGCTCTCCTGCGCCATCAGGAACTTGTGCCGCAGATCCCTGCAGGGAAATCCGCCGTAGAGGAATGAGGGCTCCAGAAGCGGATGCCTGGTAAAATCGCAGTCGATCCCGGGCGCGTAGATTCTGCAGCCGGTCTGCGCCTGCAGGTACTTGTTTCCGCCGATGTGATCGGCATTGGAGTGGGTGATGTAAATGGCGCGAAGCTTCCATCTGTTCGCGTCAAGGATCTGCCGTACCTTCCGACCGGCGTCCTTGTCATTTCCGCTGTCGATGAGGCAGACTTCCTCTGCGTTCAGACGCACCAGCCCGATCTTGGCAGGGCTTTGAATATAATAGCAGTTTTCGCTTACCTGAATGAGTTCGAACATGTCATCCCCTCCTGTGTAATAAACGGCATCGCAGAGCAGAAATCACTCTCTGTTTTGACCAGTATATCATCCTAACCGCCTGTATGCAACGGCATTCGAGGTATCCGGGAAAAGAAGCAAAAGCTGAAATCTCTTCCGCATGAATACTGAAGATCCCGCATGTTTCCTGAACATACGGGATCCTGTCTTTATGGTGGAGATGAGGGGAGTTGACCTGAATTGCGATTCAGGCCTGGGCTCAGCTCTGAAGCGCCCCCGGCACTTCATTCACTCCTTCGCCCGTTCAACTCCCATTCATTAATTCTCTCAAAACAAAAAGACCGCCACCATGATGGGTTGCGGTCTTTTAATTTTGGTGGAGATGAGGGGAGTTGAACCCCTGTCCGAAAGTACTTCAACAGAGACTTCTCCGGGCGCAGACGGTAGTTTACATTCCCTCGTCTAAGCGCATGCCGTCATGCTCATAGACTTGGTAGCTTCATCATTCATGATATGCGCAAAGCTTAGCATATGCACGTGCACCACTTGTCGACGCCCCATCCCCGGCCGTGGTCCTCCGGGGTGGGACGCTCACTGCTTAGGCAGCGAGGAGAACAGTATCGTTGTTCTTTAATTTATAAAGGTTTGCCCGTTTTTAGGATGCCAGGCACATCCGCCCGCTATCTCAATCTCCGCGCCCCCGTCGAAACCGTTACATCCCCATTAACAGCAAGGATCGGTGGAGGGAGTTTTACAGGCTCCCTCCACGCAGAGAAATCAAACTGTTCCCGGATCAGACTTTTTCCGGTTCGGGATACTCAACGCCGAAGGTCTCGACCGTGACTTTCTTCATCACCTGCGGAATGCGAGGCTTGTCGTTGTAGTCCGTGCGCACCTTCGCGATGGTATCGACAGCCTCAATGCCCTCGATGACCTTGCCGAAAGCGGCATACTGGCCGTCAAGGTGCGGGGAATCCGCATGCATGATAAAGAACTGGCTGCCGGCGGAGTTCGGCGCCATGGTTCTGGCCATGGAAAGGACGCCGCGGTCATGTTTGAGGTCATTCCGGAAACCGTTGGCAGTAAACTCCCCGCGGATGGAATAGCCTGGGCCGCCGACGCCAATCCCCTTGGGATCACCGCCCTGAATCATGAAGCCCGCAATGACACGGTGGAAAATAACCCCGTCATAAAAGCCCTTTTTCACAAGGGAGATAAAGTTGTTGACGGTATTCGGCGCAATCTCGGGGTAGAGTTCCGCCTTGATGATATCGCCGTTTTCCATTTCGAAGGTTACAATCGGGTTTGCCATCGTTACTGATTCCTTTCTTTTAATACTCGTTCCATTTCCCGTTTGGACTGCCGCTCGGCATCGCTGTCACGCTTATCGTGCAGCTTTTTCCCCTTACAGAGGCCAAGCTCCACCTTGACACGGCTGTCCTTAAAGTAGAGGGAGAGCGGGATCAGCGCGACGCCGTCCTGCATGACACGGGCCTGAAGCTTTATGATTTCCCGCTTGTGCATGAGCAGCCGTCTGGGACGTACCGGGTCACGGTTAAAAATATTCCCGTGCTCATACGGGCTGATGTGCATCCCGCGTACAAAAAGCTCGCCATCCTTCACGGTACAGAAGCTGTCTTTCAGATTCACCTGACCGCCCCGGATAGACTTCACCTCGGTGCCGACAAGCTCAATCCCCGCCTCAAAGCGTTCCAGGACAAAATACTCATGAAAGGCCTTCCGGTTGTCCGCTATTTTTTTAATCCCCAGCTGCTTCGGCAATGCGTTTCCCCCATTTCTGCAAGATTGTACCACATTCCTGATCACTTGAAAAGAGATAATTGTAAACAAAACGGCGAAAAGCGCCTGCCGCTTCAGTCTAAGCAGCAGGCGCGATGATCAGGCTGTATTGCAGACAGACAGGCTGTCCGTTGTTCATCCGGAGATCAGCTGTGCTTGAAGGTGACGCTGACCGTAACCGCGTAGCTTGGCATGGTGAAGCTCATGCTCTTCACAGCAACGGCCTCTTCTCCGCCGGTCTTCAGAACTGTAACCGTGTTCACCTTGTATCCGGCCTCAGGGCTTGCGACGATCTTCACGGTCTTGCCGGAAGCGGCGGCAGTCACATTGCTGCCGTCAACCTGCAGCGTAACAGTGCCGTGGGCGGTGTTCTGGACGGTGATCTTGTTGGTCGCAGCAGCCGGTGTTACATTGCCGGAAGGTGTCGTTCCGCCGGAAGGCGTGGTACCGCCAGAAGGAGTGGTACCGCCGCCGGAAGGCGTGGCGCTGCCGGGGACAGGAAGATAGAAGGTCTGTCCAACATGAATGACATTGAGATTGGTCGTGTTGTTCAGTGCCTGCAGCTGGGTATACACCTTCGCGAAATCAAGACCGTAGCTTGCGCAGATTGCCCCGACCGTGTCACCGGAAACAACCTTGTGCGCGACAATGCGGGTATAGGTTCCGGTTGTGGGCGCAGTCAGAGACGGAATAACGATCGTCTTGCCAACCGGGATATTATTCCAGCTGGTGATGCCGGAAAGCGTACGGATCTTCTCCGCGTTCGCGCCGAAATCCACACCCAGTGCCGCACAGATGCCTCCAACCGTCTCGCCGCTCTTCATGACGTGGTTGATCAGATAGCTGACCACCGTGTCACCGGAGAGCAGGCCAACATTGCTCGCCGCAGGGACAGCGGCAGCAGGCGTTGTCGCGGCGGGAGTCGTTGTGGCAGTGGCTGTCGCGGCCGGAGCCGTCGCAGTCGTCTTGGAAGAGATCAGGGACGCCTTCAGCTCATTGGCCTTCGCAGTATCCTTGGTCGTATCAAACTTCGGCAGGGTCAGAACCGTACCGACCTTGATGTCGTTATAGTTGGTAATACCGTTGACTTCCGTGATCCAGAAGTAATTCTTGTAGAAATCAATCCCAAGCGAATTGCAGATCGCCAGGACCGTATCACCGCCCTTGACGGTATACTTTACGGTGTCCTCCGCAAACGCGGTGGCACCCAGGCAGGTCAGCATCATGGCAACAATGCAGACGCTGACAAGCAAACGTTTGAAGTTCTTCCTCATTTTGAATTCCTCCGGGCTTTCAATATCGATAAAGATAGTCTCAACACTTGAGTAGTTACAATATTATTACAAGTTAAGACAAAACGCAATAGTTATTTTTATTTTTTAAGAAAAAATTTTCCGAACTTTTAACCTTTCTGTTGTTCATTTTATCACATTGCCATCCCGGAGAAAACATAATTCTTTATTAAGATGAAAAACTCCCCGTTTCCGGGGAGTCGTTCGAATACGAGATTCAGTTTACAGGTTCCGCCAGCAGATCAGAGACCAGGAAGAAAACCCAGTTTTCCACGTCATCATAATCCCAGACTCTCTCTGATCCTGTCTCAAGATCATCTGTCTCAAAGCGGAACTCGCTCAGATCCATCAGGGGCTCTGCCGTGTCCACGCCCAGCACAAGGCCATGATAGTCGGCAGGTGCATGGACCGTGAATACAATGCGGAAGTCCTTGTCCCACGAAAGCACACCGTCTTCGACCACTGGTCTCTCGGACAGAACGCAGTATTCACACTTCATGCTGACCGGGAACTCTTTCCCGCTCCAGCTCAGAACCGTTTCATCCGTCGCGACAGAGACGCTGCCGTTGGAAGAACTGTTCGGTTCGACCTGCAGACGGGTTCCCGTGTAATAATCGAAGAGTTCGAAGTCGTTGACAAAGCCGACATACAGCAGTTCGGCAAGATCCACACCGTCCGGAAGCTTCGCTGTCAGTTCTCCGCTGTATTCCGAGGTGATCGTCCAATCGACAAAGCCCTCTTCGTCCGGCTCAGAGCATTCCACGGTCGGAACAGGAATGGTAATCACGGGACTGAGCTGCTCAACCCCTTCTTCGGAGAAGGCTGCAACAAAGGGCACTTCGACTTCTTCCACATCCTCCGGGAAGAGGAATTCCTCCTGCTGAGCAAACGGGATGTCCCCGCTCACCGTATCGGGCGTTTCGTCCCCGGCAGGCTCATCTTCTTCGGCTTCCACCGGCGCTGTTTCTTCGGGAGATTCTTCCGCAGGTGTCTCCGCTTCCTCAGCAGGCTCTTCCGCGGGTGTCTCTGTTTCTTCAGCAGGTTCTTCCGCAATCAGATCCTCGACTCTATAGAAAAGCCAGTTTTCCACGTTCTCATCGTCCCAGGTCTCGCCCAGCTCCCTGCCCTCCTCGTAGTAGGAAACTGCTGTATCCGTTCCGAGAAGCAGTCCGTCATAGTCCGCGGGAGAAGTCACGGTATAGCACAAATCGAAACGCATCAGAATGCTGAGGAGTTCCTCTTCATACACCACGTCCTCATCCTGGGAGATATATTCTGTAGTTACCGTAATCGGCACGTCACCGTCGGGTGACGGAATGACAAGCTCTCCGGTGGATACGCTCTTCTCACCGACAGTGGTTACCACGTCCTCGGGGATCAGTCTTCTGCCTGTGCCATAATCATAAAGCTCAAAGTCGTTGACACCGATGGAGTAGCCCCAGTTTTCCGCGTCATCCTCCGGTTCCCCTTCGGAATCCTTTACCTGAATCTGCAGCAGTCCTTTATAGGAGTACTCGATGACTGTCGTTTTCAGACCGTCCTCTCCCGTTTCGACCGTGACGGTCGGAAGCGAGACCAGAATCACAGGATTCACCTGTTCCAGGTGGCTGGTTGAAAATGTTGCCTGGAAAGGCACTTTCACCGCTTCAAGCTCTTTCGGGAATACGAAGCCATGTTCCTCCGCGAAAGGAAGGGACTCCGCTTCGGGAGCTTCTTCCGTCTCGGTCAGTGCCGGTTCCGCTTCTTCCGGTGCTTCCGTCTCAGCGGCTTCCGCAAACGCGGAAAACGGCGCGAGGGAGAACAGAAAAACAAACACGAGAAGCCAGGAAAACAGTTTCTTCATCTTAATCCCTCCAGAAAGTTTCTATTTCAGCAGAGCTGTGCGCCGACCGGCACATCATCCGACACGATCATCAGATGCAGCTCTTCCTTCTTCTTACCTTCCTGATCTGTGCTTTCCTTCACGGCGGAGAGCAGCATGCCATTGGAATCAAGGCCCATCATCTTTCTGGGCGGCAGGTTCAGAATTGCCAGAACCTTTTTGCCGACCAGCTGTTCAGGCTCATAGAACTTATGGATGCCGGAGAGAATCTGGCGGGGTGTCCCGCTGCCGTCATCAAGCTCGAAACGGAGCAGCTTCTCGCTCTTTTTGACCGCTTCACACTTGAGAATCTTCACGACACGCATATCGCAGGCCGCGAACTGATCAATCGTCACATCCGGCAGAACCGGTTTCGCCGGTTCCGCTTCCGGCTTTTTGCCGGCCTTTTCGAGCTCGTCCAGCATTTTTGCCATGTCAATACGCGGGAAGAGGGTCTCCCCTTTCCTGACACTGACCTGGAGAGGCAGCACGCCATAGCAGCCGGCAGTCTCCCAGCCGCGAGCCGTCTCGTCGGCGCCGATCTGGGCAAAGGCCTTTTCGCAGGTCTCGGGCATAAACGGTGTCAGCAGAATCAGAGAAGTACGAATCGCCTCGAGGAGATTGTAGAGCACCGTCGCGAGCCTTGTCTTCTTATTCTCATCCTTCGCGAGAATCCAGGGGGCAGTCTCATCGATGTACTTGTTGGCGCGGCCGATGAGTTTAAAGACCTCATCCAGAGCGAGGTGCAGCTGGAAAGCCTCCATCTGCGTCTGATACTTTTTGACCGTCTCCACCTGAAGCTGTCTCAGATCCTCATCAAATTCGCCGGCTTCCCGCTCCGCCGGGAGCGTGCCGCCGAAGTACTTCTCCACCATGGCGGTTGTGCGGGAGACCAGGTTGCCAAAGGCATTCGCCAAGTCCGAATTGATGGTGCCGATGAGCAGTTCATTGGAGAAGTTCCCGTCGGAACCAAAGGGGAATGTGCGGAGCAGGAAGAAGCGCAGCGCGTCCACACCGAACTTCTCCGCCAGCAGGTAGGGATCCACCACGTTTCCCTTTGACTTGGACATCTTGCCGCCGTCAATAACCAGCCAGCCGTGGCCGTAGACTTTTTTCGGCAGCGGCTCGCCCAAGGACATAAGCATGGCGGGCCAGATAATGGAGTGGAAACGCACGATCTCTTTGCCGACAATATGGTGCGCGGGCCAGTAGTGCTCGTAATCATGATAGGTGTCGTTCAGGTAGCCCATGGCCGTGATGTAGTTGGAAAGGGCATCGACCCAGACATAGACCACGTGGCCCGGATCAAAATCAACCGGGATTCCCCAGGTGAAGCTGGTGCGGGATACGCAGAGGTCCTCGAGGCCGGGTTTGATAAAGTTGTTGATCATCTCATTGACACGGGAAGCCGGCTCCAGGAAGGTGCCTGTCTCCAGCAGTTCCTGAACGGGTTTTGCGTACTTGGAAAGACGGAAGAAGTACGCCTCCTCCTCCGCATCATGAACAGGCCGGCCGCAGTCCGGGCATTTGCCGTCTACCAGCTGGCTCTCCGTCCAGAAGCTCTCGCAGGGTGTGCAGTACTTGCCCTTGTACGCGCCTTTGTAGATATCGCCATTTTCATACATCTTCTTAAAGATGCGCTGTACGGAGAGAACATGGTAATCATCCGTCGTACGGACAAAGCGGTCGTTGGAAATATTCATCAGCTTCCACAGGTCCAGAATACCGCCCTCACCGGTGACAATCCTGTCAACAAACTGCTTGGGGGTTACGCCCGCTTCCTTCGCCTTTTCCTCGATCTTCTGACCGTGCTCGTCCGTTCCGGTCAGGAACATGACATCGCAGCCGATCAGGCGCTTATAACGCGCGATCGCGTCAGTGGCAACCGTGCAGTAGGTATGCCCGATGTGCAGTTTGTCGGAGGGGTAGTAAATAGGTGTTGTGATGTAAAAAGTCGGTTTTGCCATGTTGATCTCTCCTTCTCAATTATCTGGAACAATGCCAAGAAAATATCCGTCCGGTTCGGCAACGATCTCGCCGAGTGCCTCCGTCTGGTCCCGCTCAATCTTCTCCGGCGGCCAGGCGATGTTTTCATCATGGAGGTGGTATATCGCGTATGGTTCTTCTATTGTACGCAGCAGGTTATCGTTCGCGTCCAGGATGCGCCGGTAGGTATAGACGCCGTAACCGATTACAACATCGGTATACTCCTCATCGTAGATCTCCAGCGTAGTCGTGTACGGACTCACATGACTGCCGTCCGTGTTGGTTCCCCAGAATTCGATTGTGATGCCGTAGTTCTCCTCGTCCACGATGGTGCGGATCTGAACCGGGTACTCCCGCTCATTGCGGAACTTATAGTCGGGGCGAGGCCAGCTGACGGTCGCGTCATACCCCATCCCCAGATAGTTGACCGCGAAATAATGATTCGTGCGGGTCACCGTCGTCATCTGAGCATACATGGCGGCACAGTAGAGAGTGGAGGACACCTGGCAGATACCGCCTCCGATCTCCTCAACAACTTCGCCGTCAGCATAGGCCGGCGCGGAGAGAAAGCCCGCGTCCACGGTACGCTGTCCGACGGTGTCATTGTAGGAGAAGGTCTCGCCGGGGAGAATGATGATGCCTTCCAGTCTGGACAGGGCAAGCTTGATGTTGTTGACGCGGTTATCCGTGCTGCCTCCGTAATGCGTGGTCATAAAGCAGAGCCTGTCACGGAATAACAGAGATTCCAACTGCTCCGCCGTCACTTCGGGCTGTTCAATGGCAAGAGGAATGATGACCTCTTCGCCGGGTTCGGCGGCCTCCCAGAGCGCTGCCGCCTTCTCGACATCAAAGGTGCAGCCGATGACCTCTTTCTCGACTTCAAAGGTCTCGGTAAAGGAAGCGTTTTTTGCTTCCACCGCCACATCGCTGTAAATGCTCTCGAAGTCCGGCGGCGCGAGCTCGCCCTCCAGCTCCGTGTAATTCAGCTCACGATCTCCGGAGAGCAGAGCGGAGACGGTTCTGTCATAGAGCTTATCCTCGTCCAGATGCAAAATCCCGCCGCCTTTGGTCAGGACAATGCGGGCATTGTCCTTGTCAAGGAGGATATCGCCGTTTCCGATCAGTTCTTTATACTTTTCCGTGACGGTCCGAATGTTGGCGCGGATATAGGTATCATTCAGCTTCGGTTCCGGAAGCTGCAGCTCGGTATAGCCCGAAAGCCTGGCGCGGAGCCATGTCTGCAGATTCTGTACCCAGCCTCCGTCATGTCCGTAGGCAAAAACGAGGTCGGCCGCTTCCTCCGCTGTGATGCCGGCGCCGGACTGAAGCCGATTCAGGGAAAAGGAGAGGTCCTTCGGCACCTTGACGGTAAGCGGGGTTTCAAGCCGCTCATCCCAGCCGGAAGCCCTCAGCTTTTCCACGGTCTGGTCAGGCGTCAGGCCGCCGACCAGAATGTCATCCAGCATCAGATTCGGGAGGTTTGTCTCACTCTCCGTGATTCTGTAGCCGGCATAGGCGATTCCCGCTCCCGCCAGAACCGCGATGATCATCACCGTAATCAGAATCAGCAGCAGTGTCCGTCCAAAACGGGAAAGTGGTTTTTCTTTTTGTTTTGTCATATGTCAGTATCAGGGGATCAGGATTCCTTTTCGTTTTTCATTCAGCATTTCTTCAAACTGTTCGCTCTCTCCCTTGGGGAGTTCCAGTTCTCTGTCCGGCGTGTCGGGGCGATACATCCATGGGGTGCTGTCCAGTCTTTCAGAAGCCTGTGCCTCCAGCAGGATCCCGATGAGCGTGTTGGAAATCAGGAAACCGGAAACCGTAAAGTGCCAGCGGCCGTCCGGTTCATGAACAGCCCAGCCTTTTTCCTCAAAAGCCTTCATCACTTTTTCGATCGGTGTCCAGCTGCTCTGACAGCGCACACGGTATTCCTCTTCCTCGATTCCGCGGTTCGTGCGCATGCCGAGCATCAGGTATTCTACGGCCCGTTCCAGGGTATTGATCTGTTCATACTCGTCAATGATGCTGGCCTTGCGGTGAACACCGTAGACATAGCGTTTCAGATCTCTGACGAAGCTGTAGCGCAGGTTTCCGACGCAGGAATGCGCGCCGGGGCCAAAGCCCATATAGTCTTCCAGACGCCAGTACTTCAGATTGTGCCGGGATTCAAAGCCAGGAGCAGCGAAATTGGAAATCTCATATTGTTTATAGCCGTAGCGTTCCAGCATCTGCGCGGCATAGGAGTACATGTCCGCCTGTTCGTCGTCGTCCGGGATCAGGGGAGAATTGCGGTAGCTTTTCTCCATCTCCGTTCCCTCTTCCAGCTTCAGCGCGTAACAGGAAACATGTTCCGGATGCATCTCCACAACCTTCGCGAGGCTCTCCGCCCAGTCGCGCTTGTTCTGGCTGGGAAGACCGTACATCAGATCGACCGAGAGATTGTCAAAGCCGGCTTTGCGCGCGGCAGCAAAAGCCGCCTGCGCCTGCGGCCAGGTGTGCCTTCTGCCGAGCATCCGCAGGAGATCATCGTGCGTCGACTGCACGCCGATGGATAAACGGTTGACGCCCTCTTCGCGCATCATGCGCAGCTCTTTCAGGTCCATGGAGTCCGGATTGCACTCCACCGTTACCTCCGTGTCGACACGGACATTCCCGTTCAGCTTCAGAACGTCAAACAGTTCCAGGATGCGCTCCGCGCCGTAATAGCTGGGAGTCCCGCCTCCAAAGTAGATGCTGTCCACCTCGTAGTTGCGGATGCTCCGCGCCGACTCCAGAAGATGCTCAATCATTGCCCGGTGAAACACCGGCATCTGGTTGTCGCAGCCCGCGAGGGAATAGAAATCGCAGTACGCGCACTTGCTCGCACAGAAAGGAATATGAATATAGATTCCGAGACGGTCTTTGGGCATGTTCTCTTCCTTCCTGCCTTCCTGTTCTTCGTCTCGCCGACGCTCAGAAGAGCTCGGCTACCAGATCGGTAAACTCCGCGGCATTCTCCAGTTCGTCACCGGCAGAAATGCCCGCCAGCACGCTGAGGATTTTGGCGAGTTTCCCCGCCTTTTCACGGTCGTTTTCATAAGCCTCGCGCAGGGCCGCAAACGCGGGATGCTCGGGATTGAGTTCCAGGACGCGTGTCGCGCGCAGGTCGCGGTACTGCTCGCTTGGCCCATAGCGGAAATACCGCTCCATCTCGAGCGTGATATTCCCCTCGGTGGTCATGGCGCAGGGTCTGCTCGCCAGACGGTTGGAGAGCTTCACGCGGGAGATGCCCTCGACGGCATTCTCCTTGACGAAGTCGAGAAGCTCGCGGTTTTCAATATCGCGCTCTTCCGCAGCTTTTTTCTCTTCTTCCGTCTCAAAGCCGAGGTCGTCTGTCACGACGTTCAGGAAGCGCTTGCCGTCCTGCTCCATCAGAGACTGCAGAACCGCTTCATCCACGGGATGCGTCAGATACAGAAGCTCATAGCCGCGCCGGCGAACTTCCTCACACTGAGGAAGAGCAAGGGCGTGCTTGAGAGAGTCGGAACTGGCATAATAGATGGCCTTCTGGCTCTCCGGCATGTTCGCGACATATTCCTTAAGGGTAATCTGCTTGTCCTCGGAGGTCCAAAAGATCAGCAGATCGCGGAGGAAGTCCTTGTAACGGCCATACTCATCGCAGACGCCGGCCTTCAGATCAATGCCGAAGTTCTTGTAGAACGCCTCATACTTCGGTCTGTCATCGCGCATCAGCTTCTCCAGCTCGCCCTTGATGCGCTTCTCCAGGTTCTGGCCGATGATGCGCAGCTGACGGTCATGCTGCAGGAGCTCACGGGAGATGTTCAGGGAGAGATCCGGACTGTCCACAACACCCTTGACAAAGCCAAAATACTCATGGACCAGCTTGTCGCACTTCTCCATGATCATGACGCCGTTGGAATAGAGGGTGATGCCGCCTTTGTTGTCACCGGTGAAGACATTCTCGTTCTGCTCGCCGGGGACAAAGAGCATCGCTCTGTAAGATACCGCCCCTTCCGCGTTGACACGGACAAGCGCGCAGGGATCCTTGCGGTCGCGATTCTTTTCCTTATACCAGGCGATGCAGTCATCGTCGGTCACTTCACTTTTGCTGCGCTGCCAGATGGGCACCATGCTGTTGATGGTTTCGTTCTCCGTCACCATCTTATACTCATAGCGCGGGCTGCCGTCGTCATTCTTTTCCTCAGATTCGAAGCGCTCCTGGTGCTCGACATCCATGCGGATCGGCCAGCGCACATAGTCGGAATACTTCCTGACCAGCGCCTTGATCTTCCAGACCTCGAGATAGGTACCAAAGATCTCCTCGTCGGTGTCGGGCTTGATATGCATAATCACATCAGTGCCCACCGTCTCGCGCTCACAGGGTGCTACGGTGTAGCCGTCCGCCCCTTTGCTGTTCCAGCGGACGCCTTCCGCCTCGCCGTATTTGCGGCTGATGACGGTCACTTCGTCCGAGACCATAAAGGCGGAGTAGAAGCCGACGCCAAACTGGCCGATGATGGAAAGATCCTCCGCGCCGTTTCTGTCACTGTCCTCGTTCTCCTCTACCGTCTGTCCCGCGGTCATCTCATTTCTAAAGGCGAAAGAGCCGCTTTTGGCGATGACGCCAAGGTTCTGCTCGGCTTCCGCCATCGTCATGCCGATGCCGTTATCGCGGATCGTCAGCGTGCGGGCGGTCTTGTCGGGAATGATATCAATGCGGAAATCACTGCGGTTCATGCCGATGCTGTCATCTGTCAGGGACATGTAGCAAAGCTTGTCGATGGCATCGGACGCATTGGAAATAATCTCGCGCAGGAAAATTTCCTTATTGGTGTAAATGGAGTTGATCATCAGGTCCAGCAGACGCTTGGATTCTGCCTTAAACTGTTTTTTTGCCATGGTTGGAAATAACGCCTCCGGTTTCTTTCTAAAAATATCATACCTTGGTATTATAGCCTTTTCTCAGAGGATGTGCAAGGCATATTTTAGCCCGGTGACGTGCAAAATACTTTGCCGGAAAATGAGAAAAATGTGGAAAAATCATAAACTCTGCGGTATAATACGGGCAGATCATGCGATAACAACACAATGGAGGTACAAAATGAATCTGCTAAGTCTTATTCTGAAGTCCCTGCTCACCGATGACACACTGACGGCCCTCGTGAAGAAAACCGGCCTCAGCAAAGCCATCCTGAAGAAGCTGATTCCCCTTGCCATTCCCCTGCTCATCAAGTTCATGACCAGCAACGCGTCCTCCCAGGCCGGCGCGCTCTCCCTCCTCAACGCGCTCGGACAGCACACCAACAAGAAGAGCCTTGCCGATCAGATCACCGAAGCGGACGCCGAAGACGGCTCCAGGATTCTCGGCCATATCTTCGGCGGGCAGTCCGACGCGGTTGTGAACAGCCTCGCGCAGCAGTCCGGTGTCAGCAGCCAGAATGTCAGCCATGTTTTAGCGGAAATCGCCCCTGCTGTCCTGAGCAGCCTTTCCGCGGCAAACAGCACCGCTTCCTCCGCCAAGGTTGACCTCAGCGACGGTCTTGATCTTTCCGAGCTGATGACCCTCTTCGGAGGCGCAGCCCAGAGCCAGTCTGCAGGCAACAACATGCTCTCCAGCCTCCTCGGCGGCAGCAGCAGTCTGGGCGGCGGTCTGTTCGGCTCCCTGCTCGGCGCGACCGCGCAGCAGGCGGACAACGACGCTTCTGTGAACGGCACGCAGCTGCTGAGCCTTCTCTCCGCTCTGAAGTAAGCTTTCATACCGGATAAAAATGACGGGTGGTCGAAGAAACCATCCGTCATTTTTATTCTGTCAGCGATGCCTTATTTCTTGTCAATCACATGGACATTGACGTGCGCGTAGGACATGGGAACACCCTTCTCCTTAAAGCTCTCCCGGACATTCTCGTTCAGGTTGAAATGGACATCCCAGTAATCGGCGCCCTTGCACCATACGCGGACAATGTACTGCACAACGCTCTCCTTGTATTCGCCCAGACGGACAAAGGGAGCCGGATCCATCAGGATCTTTTCATCCTTACCGATGGCATCCATGATTGCGGCTTTGACATCTTCTGTCGCAGCATCATAGGAAGTGCAGAAGGTCATATCGACGCGGCGGAGCGGCTCATGGCTGTAGTTGTTGACACTCGAGCCGCAGATATCACTATTGGGAATGCTGATGGCGACGTTATCCAGAGAATCCAGCTGCGTGTAGAAGAGGCCGACCGTTTTCACGATGCCGGCTTTCCCCGCAACTTCGACATAATCGCCCGCCTGGAAGGGCTTGGTCACCAGAAGGGTCAGGCCGGAAAAGAGGTTGCTCAGAATATTCTGAACCGAGAGGGAAAGGGCCAGGCCGGCGATGCTGATCAGGGCCACCATGGACGAAGTCGGAATCCCCAGCGCGCCCGCAACAATGATCACGGTAAGCAGCCAAAGCAGAATCTTTGCCGCAGAACGGATGAAGCCTTTCAAAGTGCCGTCGAGTTTGGTCGCACGTTCCAGAAGCTTGTCTACCAGCTTCATCAGAAGCTTCATGGCAATCAGGCAGACAAGAAAAGTCAGAACCGCGCCGAGGACGGTAGTAAGTGCCATTGGACCGATTGATGCTGTCATGGATAGTACCTCCTAAAAATGAATAATTATAAGGTTGTCCTTATTTGGATACACTGCCGAGATAGGATTCCAGAATCAGACTTGCCGCCACCGCGTCGACCGTTGCCCGGTGCTTCTTCTCCCGCTTCCCGTTCGCGTGGAGAATGGCATGCGCCTCAACACTGCTGCGACGCTCATCCCAGAGGATCACCTCCGGCGCGCCCCGCTCCAGCAGGGCGCCGCGGAACTGCCGGCTCTTCTCCGCGCGCGGACCTTCGCTGCCGTCCATGTTTTTCGGCAGGCCGAGCACGAGCTTTTCAACCCCGCGCCGCGTCGCTTCCGCACAGATGGTATCTGCCAGCCGGTCCATGTTCCACTCGCGAACCGTCCAAGCTTCCCCGCAGAGCAGGCCAAGCGGATCCGATACCGCCAATCCGGTCCGTTCATCACCGAGATCGATCGCCAAAACGCGCAGAAAGCACTCCTCCTTTGATCCTCTTCTCATAAAATTATGATACCATGAATACGGAAACACTGCAAGGAAGAATTCTCGATTATGAATAATTATTTTTCTTGACTTTCTCTGTGTTTCGACTATAATAGTATGGCCTGCGCATGCAGGCAAATCCTTGCTCCCGACCCGATCGGGGGCCAAATGACCATAAGGAGGTGCAACCATGGCAAAAGCAAGCGAAAAGTACGAAGTAATGTACATCATCAATCCCAACTTCTCCGAGGAGGAGACCGCGGCGGTTGTTGAGAAGTTCAAGGCACTTGTGGAAGCAAATGGTACGCTGGAGGAATTGGAGGAAATGGGCAAGCGCAAACTCGCCTATGAAATCAACTATATCTCCGAAGGCTACTATGTGCTGATGAAGTTCACGAGCGGCCCCGAGTTCCCCGCTGAG
This sequence comes from Oscillospiraceae bacterium, assembly GCA_017448455.1. GTDB lineage: Bacteria > Bacillota > Clostridia > Oscillospirales > Oscillospiraceae > Limivicinus. The sequence goes on from JAFSLL010000031.1 coordinate 20,600, forward strand.
CTCGACCGTATCCTCGGGATCACCGACGGTATTCTTCGCCGCCTGATCACCCTGCGTGCGGAATAAGGAGGACGGACCATGCTGAATCACATTGTGATTATGGGCCGCCTCACCCGTGACCCGGATCTGCGCACCACACAGTCCGGCGTCAATGTCGCGTCCTTCACTGTCGCTGTTGACCGCGATTTCGGCGGCCGCGATGGCGGTGAGCGTCAGACGGATTTCTTTGATGTCTCCGCATGGCGTCAGACCGGCGAGTTTGTCAGCAAGTATTTCCGCAAGGGCAGTATGATTGTGGTTTCCGGCCGCATGCAGTCCCGGAAGTATCAGGACCGCGACGGAAACAACCGCACTGCGTGGGATGTCCAGGCCGACAACGTCTATTTCGGCGATTCCAAGCGTGACAATGACGCGCAGGGCAGTTTCGGTTCCGGCAGCTTCAGCGCTCCCGCGTCCGGGAATTACGGAAATCGTGACAGCGGAAGACCCGCTGCCGCCGCTCCGCAGATTGCTCCCAATCCTTTCGAGGATCTTGAGGACGACGGCGACCTGCCGTTTTAAGTCAAAAGCAAACACCGTCTGCTTTTGAGGGCGATATTCCATCTAATTCAGGACTTTTTCAATCGTCTAACTCTATTACTCTAAAAAGGAGGTTTCTGAACAGTGCCTTTTGATAAGAACAACCCCAAGACCCGCCGCCGCAGAAAGGTTTGCCAGTTCTGCGCGGACAAGGCCACTTTTATTGATTATAAGGATACCGCGAAGCTTCGCCGCTTCCTTTCCGAGCGCAGCAAGATTCTTCCCCGCCGTACCACCGGCACCTGCGCCATGCATCAGCGTCAGCTGACCGAGGCGATCAAGCGCGCCAGACAGGTCGCTCTTCTGCCTTACGTCACGGATTAATTCAAGTTATGACAGAACCTCTGCCAAAAGGCAGAGGTTCTTTTTTCATCAGTATTTGAAGTCCGGCATGTAGTGCTTATAGAATTCTTCGTAGCAGATGCCCTTATCCATGATGTATTTGGCCGCTTCAATGCCGATATACCGGTAATGCCAGGGTTCATCCCATCCGGTCAGCAGCAGCTTTCTGGTCGGGTAGCGCTTAATGAAGCCATATTCCGCGCAGTGCGCATCCAGCCACGCGAAGAACTCCTGATCCATGTTGTCATAGCCGGGGTTCTGGTTTCGCTGACGGTCCCAGATATCGACCGCCAGTCCAAGCTGATGCTCACTGCTGCCGGGGTACATGGTAATGGATTTTGCCCGCTCCGCCGCTTCCTGATAGCGCGGATCCATATAGTCCGTGATCCCGTACATTTCCCAGGCGATGCTGCTGGTTTTCGCGTTGAACATCTGCGTCTGATAGGAGTAGGTCCGGTAAGCGGCCGAAACATAGGGCGTAAAGCCCGCATCCTCCGCCGCGTGAAGCATCGCGTTCAGATACGGCAGCGCGTCAACATCGAACATCATGAATTTCGTCCCGTCAATGATCCCGCAGACAGGCTCAAAGGAAGACGGGAGCAGGTTCTCCGTGTCGTCATTGACCATACGGTACTGCGCCTGGGTGATGTCGATATCCGGCCAGTCGTCTTCTACAACTTCGGGCGTGGGTGTGGCATTGGGATCAATGACACTGTAGCTGTCGCTGTGGATATAGGCACCGTCCATGCCGCCGAAAATGATATCCGTTTTATTCTGCGCGCGGGAAACCACAATCCCCGACAGCGCCAGCAGAAGCACTGCCATGCACAGCAGCCAGATTACTTTTTGACGCAAAGCCTCACCTCCTCTGTTTCCATAGAACGTTTTGCGCAATTTACAAGACCGTATTTTACACTACTGCCGGCCCTGTTTCAAGAAAAATCCGTGAATTCTGCGGCGCGCTCAGTTCGGGATGCGGAACAGAGTCTGACCGTTGGCATCCGTCAACGCCGCGAATTCGTCCGGGTCCATTTCTTTGATCTCTGCCGCCTTCTGACAGATGAACCGCAGATTGGAAGGATCATTCCGCTTTCCCCGCATCGGAACCGGTGAGAGGTAAGGGCTGTCCGTCTCCAGCAGAATGCGTTCCGCCGGACAGATCCGCAGAACCTCAATCGCTTTCTTTGCATTTTTATAGGTAATCGGGCCGTCAAAGCCCAGGTACCAGCCCATGCGAAGCAGCTCCGAAGCCATCTCCGCGCTTCCGGAGTAACAGTGAAACACGCCGCGAAGGCCAGGATACTGCCGGACAATGGCAAGACAGTCGCCGTGTGCCTCCCGGTCGTGAACAATGACGGGAAGATCCGCTTCCCTTGCCCAGGATAGTTGCCTGTGAAAAAGCGTCTTCTGCTCTTCCCTGTGGCTGTCATCCCAGTAATAATCCAGTCCGATCTCTCCAACCGCCCGGCACTTCGGATGCGCGGCAAGTGTCTGCAGCTGAAGAAAGGCTTCCTCAGTGAACTTATCCAGTTCTTCCGGATGGAAACCGGCCGCAAAATAGACAAAATCCGCCTGTTCCGAGATTTCAGCCGCTTTCTGACTGCTCTCCAGGTCACAGCCGGGATCCAGCACAAAGCGGATCCTCTCAGCGCGCAGCCTGCTCAGAAGCTGCGCGCGGTCCGTATCAAAAGCCTCATCATCCAGATGCGCGTGCGTGTCGAAGAACATGGCTCTCCTCCTGTCTGACGGATGTTCCTGATCATAGCACAATATCCCTGATCCTGCAACAGAAAAGGCCGCCCGAAGGCGGCCTTTTCTGTTGCTGACTATTCTCTGTTTACTTGATTTCCAGCCTTCTGCTGGCAGGAACCGTTTCCACCTTCTTGGGCATGGTGAGCTTCAGGACACCGTCCGTATAGGCGGCTTCAATGCCGTCCACGTTGATGCCGGAGACGTCGAAGCTGCGGCTGTAGGAACCGTAGAAACGCTCTCTCTTGACAAAGTTCTTCTGGTTATCCTCGTTCTCCATTTTCCGCTCGGCAGAGATGGTCAGGCAATCGTTCTCAATATCGATTTTGATGTCATCCTTGTTGAAGCCGGGAAGCTCCGCATCCAGGACGAAAGCATCACCGGTATCGGTCACATCCGTGCGGAAGCTGGACACAACCGGCTGGCTGCTGCCAAAGAAGCTGCGCTCCATCTCATCAAACATCCGGAACGGATCATAGGCACTCATTCTGTGGCCTCTGCGATCAAAAGGAATCAGTTCAAACATGATATATACCTCCAATTATTTCATTACACTTTATTTGTGAAGCTATTCATTTCTTTCGCTTCATTGTGTATATAAAATATCATACAATTATGAACGATTCCTCTATAAATTATGAACTAAATATGAATATTAGCACTCCTTTAAAAGGAGTGCTAATACCATTTCGTTCCGTATTAAATTGCGATCGGGACGGCGTCGGCTTCGATCGGGCAGACATAACCGTCAGCCGCGCGCTCGGCAAATTCTTCCTTCGCCTGCCGCAGCAACTCCGGATCGGTAAGAAGATCGAGCGCAGTCGCAGAAAGTACTTTCGCCGCAAAGAGCATCCCTTTATGCGCGAAAGAGCTCTTCCCGCTCGCAACAATCTGCCAGGAGTGACCGGGAACGCCCGCCGGCCAGCAGACTGCCTCAATCTGGGAGGTCGGCGTCAGCCAGCTGACATCGCCCACATCCGTGCTGCCCGGCGAAAACTCCGTGGAGGAATAGAGCGGCGGAATAAAATCATTCAACGCTCTCATTCCGTTATCCGTCATCTTCGCGACCTGTTTCCGGATCGACAAGTCGTGGCGCGCCCCGTTGATGCCGTCTATGCCGCTGCCCGGATACGTTGCCTTCAGGGCTGAGGCGAGCGCCATTTCCTCATCTGTATACTGTGGCGCTCCAATGGCGGTCATATTGGCGTACAGAGCCTTTTCGATTGTAAAATTCGGCAGGAGTTCCGCTGTGCCATCGATGAAAATCCGGTCATAGCTCGTCCCGGTCATGAGCACAGCGCCTTTGGCAATGTTATCCACACGAGCCTGCAGGCTGACGCTGTCCGCCACCTTATTCGCGCGCACCATATAGAGGACGGATGCCTGCGCCTGCACCACATTCGGAGAGATGCCGCCGGCGTCCGTGATCGCGTAATGAATGCGGCAGTCATCGGTCATGTGCTCACGCAGGAACTGCACGCCGATGTTCATCAGCTCCACCGCATCGAGCGCGCTGCGTCCGTTATGCGGATTGCCGGCTGCATGTGCGGCAATGCCGTGGAAACGGTAGAGAACCTGAATGCAGGAATTGTTGGTTCCGGTCATCGTCTGGTTGGCATCACTCGGATGCCAGCAGAGCGCGGCGTCCAGTTCTTTCCACAGGCCGTCCCGCGCCATGTAGGCCTTTCCCGCGCCGCCTTCCTCTCCGGGGCAGCCATAGAAAACTACGGTACCGGACTTCCCTGTGCTTTGCAGATACTCTTTTACTGCCGCCGCGGCTGCAAGAGAACCCGCACCCAGCAGATTGTGGCCGCAGCCATGTCCGCTTCCGCCTTCCAGAATGGCGTCTGGGCAGCTGACACCCGCCTTCTGGCTGAGACCCGAGAGAGCATCGAATTCCCCTAGTATGCCAATTACCGGTTTTCCTGAACCGAATTTCCCGCAGAACGCTGTCGGGATGCCGCACAGGTTTTCCGTCACCTCAAAGTCCAGCTGCCGCAGGGCGTCGCAGTAGCATTTCGCGGACTGAAACTCCTTCAGGGAAAGCTCCGGGTTTTCCCAGATTCTGTCCGATATGTCCGTAAAGAACTGCGCGTGATCGTCGATCCAGGAACACAGTGCTGCTTTCTCCATCACAGCACCTTGGACAGAAAGTCCTTCAGCCGCGGGTTCTGCGGATGATTAAAGACCGCATCCGGGGTTCCCTCTTCCGCGATGATCCCATCATGCATGAAGATCACGCGGTCGGCAACCTCTCGAGCAAAGCCCATCTCGTGGGTGACGATCACCGATGTCATCCCGCTCTTCACCAGATCGCGGATCAGATCCAGCACTTCGCCCACCATTTCCGGGTCAAGGGCCGAAGTGGGCTCATCAAAGAGCATGACATCCGGTTCCATGGCCAGGGCACGCACGATCGCTACGCGCTGCCGCTGTCCGCCGGAGAGCGTAGAGGGGTAGACATCCGCCTTGTCCTGCAGCCCGATTCGGGTCAGCAGCTGCATGGCTTTTTCATTGGCGGCATTCACGACATCGTCTGCCGTTCCGGTAACGGGCTCTCCGCGTTTTTTGGCGTCCTTCAGACGCTGTTTTCCGATTTTGATCGGGGCGAGGGTGATGTTCTCTTTCACCGATTTGTTGTTAAACAGATTGAAGTTCTGGAATACCATCCCCATTTTCTGGCGGCCAAGGTTGATGTCAATATGATTCTCATCATAGATCTTTTTCATAATTGCCTGGTATTCCGGTCCCTCGGCGCGCGGGTGCTTTTCCTTCAGCAGATCCTCTTCCTTAATCTTCTGAATCGCCGCCTCCCTCTCCATACCGCCGGCAATCAGGGTTTTGTACGTTCTGGAAGCGCAGATTACCTCTTTCCGCAGATACGGATCTACAGGGGTCATGAGCTTTCCTTCCATCCAGACTTCGCCGAAAGTCGGCTCCTCCAGCAGGTTCATGCAGCGAAGGAACGTGGACTTTCCGGAGCCGGAGACGCCGATAATGGCGACCACTTCTCCTTTGTTGACCGTCGTGGAGACGCCTTTGAGCACCTGGAGATCGCCGAAGTTCTTGTAAATGTTTTTGATGTCAAGCATTATATCAGGCATGGGCTTTCAAGCTCCTTTCCCAGGCTTTGAGAATCTTTGAAAGAATGTAGGTAAGCGCAAAATACAGCACACCGACAATGATCAGACACTCCATGGTCAGGTAGGTATATCCCTTTACCTTGAGGTAGGCTGTCATCAGTTCGCCGACAAAGAAGGTGGACGCCAGGGAGGTTTCCTTCACGACCATAATAAACTCATTGCCCAGCGCGGGAAGGATGTTCTTGACGGCCTGCGGCAGTACGATCGAAAGCATGGCCGTCTTATGACTCAGGCCCAGAGAGCGCGCCGCTTCCATCTGTCCGGGGTCTACCGCTTCAATGCCGGAACGGATGATTTCCGATACATAGGCACTGGAATTGATAATCAGCACAATGGACACCGAGTAGATATACGGCATTGAGGAGAGTTTCGGGATAATGAGCGGGAACACAAACACACCGATATACAGCTGGAGCAGAACCGGGGTTCCTCGAATGACCTCTACAATGATGTTGACGATCAGCTTTAAGATCTTCAGTTTGGAACGCTTTGCCAGTGCCATCAGAGAGCCGAAAAAGGCACCGCCCGCAACCGCGATCAGAGAAAGCAGCAGGGTGTAGCCGATGCCCTGGACCAGGAACACTTTCCAGTATTTGGTCATAATACTGATGATGTTTGTGATAAAGTTCATATTGGTGAATTCTCCCATACATTATTGAGGCGGAAGGGCTGGGAAGACCAGCCCTTCCGTCCTGAATCCGTCTGATTTCAGATCCTGTACTGCCTTGTTCTTATGATTACTCTGTGATCTTATTGCCCTGATCGTCGTAGCCCAGTTCGTCCAGGGTGGAAATATCGGCATAAATCTTGCAGGCATCATACCAGCCCGTGTAATAGTCGTTCTCCAGCGCCTTGCCGAGGGCCTCATTCACCTTTTCCAGAAGCTCGGTATTGTTCTTGTTGAGCAGGCAGACGTTGTTCTTGTAGATCTCATCAATCTCAAACTGGAATCCGGTAAAGGCAATGCTGTCAGCGGCGTTGGCAATAATCGCTTCCCCGTTGCCCTGGGCAACCGCCAGGAAGTCAATCTGCTTTGCCTTCAACGCTTCGACCGCGGTGCCGAGATCAACGTATACGCCGCTGATATCCACATCCAGATCGGTGAAGGTTTCTTCGACCAGAACCTGCTGCAGGGACGCGCCCTGGTAACCGATTTTGTATCCGACGAAGTCTTCCGGCTTTGTGAACTTGCCCTCATTCTCCTTCAGGCAGATGATGGACTGCTCGGTTTCGTTGTCGCCCGCGACATACCAGTCAGAGAGGGCGAAGTTCTGGGAGCGTTCATAGGTCCAGGAGAATCCGGAAATCGCGATATCGACATTGCCGGTCTGAACCGCCGCCTGGCAGGCGTCAAAGCTCATCGGTTTGAGAGAGAGGGTCATGTCCAGCTCTTTCGCCAGATAATTGGCCAGCAGCACATCAAAGCCTACAATCGCATCATCGCCGCTCTTCGCCACATCATAAAACTCCATCGGCGCGAAGTCGGGAGAAAGCGCGACCGTGAGCGTGCCATTGGAACCGGTCCATTTCAGGTCGGCAAGGTACTTGTCATACGCCGCGGCCAGATTGGGCTCCGACGAGGTTGCACTGTTTCCGCAGGCGGCAAGCCCGAGCACCATCGTCAGGGCAAGCAGCAGGCACATCATTTTAGAAATCTTTTTCATTTTTAATCTCCTCTATTATTTCAATTTGAAACGCCATATGATCTTCCCCTTGGGAAGTCAAGTGAAGTATACTCTGCATAACACGCAAAGTCAATACATAAATATGCAGAATCAGAGCGAATATTCCCGGGATTTTTTGTATATTTGTGTGAAGTATGCATATATTTATTCATTGTCATTGAATATGCAAGGTTTGTTCTTGCATGAAAGGGAAAAGCAGGATATAATGCGAACCGTGCAGAAACAGAAACACACAGGAGACCGTCTTTCTATGGAGAACCGAACCGATAATTCCTATCTTGCCGTGGATCTGGGAACCCTTCGCAGCAATGTCCGCGCGATTCTCTCAACGCTCGGAGAAAACGTGCAGCTGATTCCCGTTCTGAAAGACGACGCTTACGGGCTTGGCGCCATACCAGTCGCGCAAACTCTCTGCGAATTCCCTGAAATCCAGTGCTTTGCGGTCGCGCATGTTTCGGAAGGGATCCTTCTGCGAAGTGCCGGGATCGATCGGGAAATCCTGGTTATGGGCAGTTCGCTTCCGTTCCAGATTCCCGCCGCGCTGCAGGCGGACCTGACGCTGACCTGCGGACGTCCGGGTTTTCTGCGGGAGCTGTCCGCTGTCGCGAAGGAAAGGCATACACGCGCAAAATTCCAGCTGAAAATCGATATCGGTCTGCATCGAATCGGGATTGAGCCGGAGCATCTCTCTTCCTGGATCCGGGAATACCGGGAATGCGAGGAAGACCTCCTGTTGAAAGGTGTTTTCTCTCATTTTTCAGAAGCGGACAGCCTGCACAAAGATGAGGCAGAGTTTCAACGATTTCAAAGCGCTGTCGCAGTTCTGGAAGAAAACGGCATTCCTGTCCCGCTGAAGCATGTCGCGGCATCATATTCTTCCGAACATTTCCCGCAGTTCTCGCTTGACGCCGTACGGTGCGGACGCCGCCTGTACATGGACCGACCGACAGATCCCACCGGCATGATCCGGGAAGTGGCAAGCTGGAGAGGCTATCTTACCGCTGTCAGCCGCAGAAAAAAAGGTGAATGCATCGGTTACAGTGGAAAAGTGCAGCTGAAAGAAGACAGTATGGTCGCCACCGTCAGTGTCGGTTACGGAGACGGACTGAACCAGGATCTTTTCGGTGTCGGCGCGCCGGTTCTCGTCGGTGGCATCAGATGTCCGCTTCTTGCCTGCTGTATGGATCAGTGCATGGTCGATGTCACTACTGTCGACTGCAAAGCGGGCGATGAGGTCACTTTTTTTGGCTATGACGGAAAAGGCGCCTTCCTCTCTTCGCAGGAAATCGCCTCCCTGATCAACGATGACGAGGGCTGCGGTCTGACCTCCGCGCTCTCACCCCGTGTCGCGCGCGTTTATGAATGCGGCAATTAAGAATTGACACATCCACAAGCATGATGGAAGGAGAGTTGCTGTGAAGATCTGTATTTTCGGCGCATCATCCGACCACCTTGCCGCCCGGTATTATCAGGAAGCAGAGGTGCTCGGACGCCTGATCGCCGCAGAGGGGCACTCCCTGATTTTCGGCGGCGGGGTCGGTGGACTCATGGGAGCCTGCGCAAGTGCCGCGCTGACTGCCGGCGGGCGCGTGATCGGCATCGCACCCCGCATCTTCGATGAGCCCGGCATCCTGCTGGAAGGCTGTGACGAACTGCTTTTCACCGAGACGATGTCAGAACGAAAAACAAGGATGACGGAACTCAGCGATGCCTATATCGCCCTTCCCGGCGGGATTGGCACCATGGATGAGTTCTTTGAAGTCATCACCCTGCTGCAGTTAGGCCTTGCTCATGGCACGCTGGTGCTGCTGAACACCGGCGGATTCTATGATTCTTTGCTTTCTTTCCTGCGCGAGATGGCAGAGGGCGGCTTTATGAGTCGGCACTGTCTGGACCTGATCTCTGTCGTCTCCACACCGGAAGAGGCTCTGCGTGCCGCTCTTACCGCACCGTCTCTCGAAGGCAATATCCGGCGGCTGGAAGACTATACCCGCTGATTCCATAAACAGGAGAATCCACAATCCATGGAGAATCTTAAAAATGCCGCGCGGGAACAGTTTTCCCGCATCCGACTCTATATCCGTTCCCTTTTCAAATGGCTGCTGCTCTCTTTTCTTGTCGGCATCCTCTGCGGCGGACTTGGTTCCGCCTTTCATATCGGCGTGGAATACGCCACCGAACTGCGCGCAGGTCATTCATGGCTTCTTTTTCTGCTCCCTTTCGGCGGCCTCGCGATAGTCGCGATCTACCGCTTCTTTTCCGTAGAGGGGCAGAGCACCGACAGCGTCATCGACGAGGTGCAGTCCGGCCGCGGATTGAAAATCCTGCTGATTCCGGCAATTTTTCTCTCCACCCTGCTGACGCATCTCTTCGGCGGATCGGCAGGACGCGAAGGCGCCGCGCTGCAGATGGGCGGAACTATCGGCTTCGAGATCGGAAAACTGCTTCATTTTGATGACCGCGATCTGCGCACGGCAACCATGGCGGGCATGGCGGCCTTTTTCTCCGCCCTGTTCGGCACCCCCGTCGGCGCGACGATTTTCGCGATCGCGGTGATCAGCGTAGGGCTTGTCTATCATGCTGCCCTGATCCCCTGTCTGGTCTCTTCCCTGACCGCTTACGGAATCTCCCTCTTCTTCGGTGTGGAGCCCACCCGCTTTGCGGTTCTGTTTCCCGCCATCGACGCGATGATGCTTCTCCGCTGTGCTGTACTCGCCGTATTCTGCGCCTTTGTTTCCATGCTCTTCTGCGATTTCCTCCACTGGACGGAACGCCTCGCGGAAAAGAAGATTCCCTCCCCCTGGCTGCGCGCTTTTGTCGGAGGCGCACTGCTGCTGGCCCTCAGTCTCCTGATCCCGGGTGGAGAATACAATGGCGCCGGGATGAGCGTGATCCAGCGGGCGGTGGAGGGCGGCCAGGCGAAAACCGCTGCCTTTCTGCTGAAGATCCTGTTTACAACCATCACACTTGCGGCCGGCTTTAAGGGCGGTGAAGTGGTTCCCTGCTTCTTCATCGGCGCGACCTTTGGCTGCGTCGTCGGGCCGCTGCTTGGCATTCCGGCCGGTTTTGCCGCCGCGCTGGGCCTGATTTCCGTCTTCTGCGCCTCGGTAAACTGCCCGATCGGCTCGATTTTTCTCGCCGTTGAGCTCTTTGGCGGAGAGGGACTGCTCTGCTACGCGGTCTGCTGCACGGTGAGCTTCGTGCTCTCCGGATACGACGGACTGTATTCCGGCCAGAAGATTGTCTATGACAAGCTTAAGGCCCGTTACATCGATGTACACACCAATGCCTGGCATGAGGAGGAGGCGAAGGAATGATCCACGGGATCGGAATTGATATATGCCAGATCTCCCGCATCGCGCGGCTGCTGGAACGTGAGGGTGAGGACGGGCCTTTTTTCCGGCGCGGCTTCACGAAACGGGAACGTGCGGAGGCGGAGAGACGGCATGACAAAGCCTGCTTTTACGCCGGCCGCTTCGCCGTAAAGGAAGCGGTCCGGAAAGCCGCCGGTTTCGGCGATCTGCGGCAGATCGAAAGCCTGCACCGCGAGGATGGCAGCCCTTATGTCTGTATGGACAGCAGTTTTGGAGAAAAGCTCAGAGAATCCGGTCTGACCGTTCATATATCCGTCAGCAATGAGGACGACTATGCCGTGGCATTTGCGATCGCGGAAAAAGATCCGTCCAAATGAAAAACGCCCCTCAACGGGGCGTTTTTCATTTGAGCGGTTTATTTGCTGTCGTTCACAGCTGTCTGGTCGGACAGGGGGCCTGTTTTGCTGTCTTCCTTCATGATGCTGCGGATGATTCTGCCAATCTCCTGATTGATTTTTCCCTGGATTTCATCCGTGTCAATCACAAGGCCGCCGCTGACGGCATCGAGAGCGCCGTCTTCCAGCACTTCCGCATTTTTCTTCTCGTCCATGATACCCTCCCTATTCTGTTTCTCGGAGTCTTTCGGTCTGCAGACATTTTATCACGAATCAGCCATTCCGGCAAGGAGCAGAATAGCCTTATTCTTGACAGACGCCTCTTTTATTGATACGAAGCACATCTCTTTCGGGACGTGCTTCGTGTCGTTTTATACACTTTATTCCAATTCGAAAGCGCCGGTATACAGGCTGTAATACGTGCCCTTCTCCTCCAGGAGGTGGGCGTGACTGCCGCGTTCGATGATTCTGCCATGATCCAGAACCATGATGACATCCGAGTTCATGACCGTTGAAAGTCGGTGAGCAATGACGAAAACCGTCCTGCCTTCCATCAGCTTGTCCATACCGCGCTGGACAATGGCTTCGGTGCGGGTATCGATGGAGGATGTCGCTTCATCGAGGATCATAACCGGCGGATCGGCAACCGCGGCGCGGGCGATTGCCAGCAGTTGGCGCTGGCCCTGAGAGAGATTGGCTCCGTTATTGGTCAGCTCTGTCTGATATCCATCCGGGAGGCGGGTAATAAAGTCATCCGCGCCGGCAAGACGTGCCGCTTCCCTGCAGTCGTCATCCGTTGCGTCAAGTCTGCCGTAACGGATATTGTCCATCACGGTGCCGGTAAAGAGATTGGTATCCTGTAATACCAGGCCAAGGCTTCGCCGCAGATCCGCCTTTTTGATTTTATTGACGTTGATTCCGTCATAACGGATCTTACCGTCCGCAATGTCGTAGAACCGGTTAATCAGGTTGGTAATGGTTGTCTTCCCCGCGCCTGTCGCCCCGACAAAGGCAACCTTCTGTCCGGGCTCCGCCCAGACCGTAATATCCTGGAGGACGGGTTTTCCCTCTTCATAGGCAAAGTCCACATCGAAGAGCCGGACATCCCCTTGCAGCGGCGTATGCGTCAGGCTTCCATCGGTATGGGGATGGCGCCATGCCCATTTGCCTGTGCGCTCGTCCGTCTCGATCAGATCACCGTTTTCTCCTTCTTTTACATTGACGAGGGTAACATAACCTTCGTCTGTCTCCGGCTTCTCATCGATGAGTTCGAAAACACGCGCGGCGCCGGCGCCGGCCATCACGATGGAATTGAACTGCTGAGAAAGGTTATTGATGTTGCCGGTAAACTGCTTGGCCATATTCAGGAAGGGAACCAGAATGGAAACGGTGAAGGGCATGCCGGAAAGGGAGAAGTTCGAGACGCCGCTGAGCATAAACACACCGCCGACCAGCGCCAACATCACATAGAGTGTATTGCCGATGTTGTTCATGATCGGGCCGAGAATGCTGGCGTAGGCATTCGCTTTGGAACTGACACGGAAGAGCTCGTCATTCACGGCATCGAAGTCTTTCAGGCTTGCTTTCTCATGGTTGAAGACCTTGACGACCTTCTGCCCGTTCATCATCTCCTGTGCGAAGCCTTCCATCGCGCCGGTGGCTTTCTGCTGGGCCATGAAGTAGGTCGCGGATCCGCCGCCGACAAATTTGGTAAGCTGGAACATGCCAATCACCGCCAGGACAATGATCAGCGTCATCCAGATGCTGAAATACAGCATGATGGAAAAGACCACCAGCACAATTGCCGTAGACTGAATCAATGCGGGAAAGGCCTGGGATACCAACTGCCGCAAGGTGTCGATATCATTGGTGTAATGGCTCATGATATCCCCATGCCTGTGGGTGTCAAAATACGAGATGGGGAGATCCTGCATGTCATCGAACATTTCTCTACGCATTTTGTCCAGAAAGCCCTGCGTCATGACCGCATTCAGCTGCGTATAGGCCAAGGTAGAGAGCAGCGAGAGCACATACAGAATGACCAGAATCGTAATATAATGCAGAATCTGAGGCCGTGCCGCGGCCCAGTCACCGCTGCGGTACCACTGCTCCACGACAGCAAGGATATTCTGCGTAAACAGAGGCGGAACCGAGGATACAGCGGCAGAAAAGAGAATGCAGACGGCGGAGAGCGGCGCAAGGCGCGGATAATAGCCGAAGAGTTTTTTGACAACGCGTGCAAGGGAGGAAAAATTCTGTCGAAGCATAGCGGCGGAGCTGCGCTTATTCATTGCCGGCACCTCCTCTCGTCTGCTGCTCATAGATCTCGCGGTAAATATCGCTGGTCTGCATCAGCGTGGCATGATTTCCCTGGGCGACAATCCTGCCGTTATCCATCACCAGAATGATGTCGGCGTCCTCCACAGAGGCCACCCGCTGCGCAATGATGATTTTGGTGGTGCTGGGGATATAGCTGCGGAAACCGGCACGGATCAGGGCGTCGGTACGGGTATCCACGGCGCTGGTCGAGTCATCCAGAATCAGGATCTTCGGTTTCTTCAGAAGAGTACGTGCGATGCAGAGACGCTGGCGCTGTCCGCCGGAGACATTGGTCCCGCCCTGCTCAATACGCGTGTTATACCCGTCGGGATGAGCCGAGACAAACTCGTCCGCCTGCGCAAGCTTACAGGCTTCGACCAGCTCTTCGTCCGTTGCGTTCGGATTTCCCCAGCGGAGGTTTTCCGCGATGGTGCCGGAAAAGAGATTGTTCTTCTGCAGCACAACAGCGACCGCGTCGCGCAGTGCTTCGAGGTCATACTCCTTCACATCCCGGCCGCCGACCCGGAGTGTACCCTCCGTGACATCATAAAGGCGCGGAATCAGCGAAATCAGGGTGGACTTCCCTACGCCGGTGCCGCCGAGAATGCCGACCGTACTCCCGGAGGGAATATGGAGTGTCACATCCTCCAGCGCATAGCGGTCTGCGTCTTTGCTGTATTTAAAGGAGACTCCTTCGAAATCGACAGATCCGTCCGGGATCTCCATCACCGGCTCTTCCGGGTTGTGCAGTGTGGGCTCCGCCTGCAGGACTTCCGCGATGCGGCGCATGGATTCCAAAGAAATGGTCAGCATGACGTAGATCATGGAGATCATCATCAGAGACATCAGGACCTGCACGCCGTAGGTCAGCATCGCTGAAATCTGCCCCACGTCAATCGTACTGCCCCTGCCGGAAATGATCAGGCGGGAGCCGATCAGCAGGATGAAGACCATGTTGAAGTACATGCACAGCTGCATGATCGGAGAGTTTAAGGCAACGATGCGCTCGGCATAGGTAAAGTCCCTGCGGATGTCGTCGGAAGCGACACCAAACTTCTCCTTCTCATACTCTTCCCGGGCAAAACCCTTGACCACACGCATCGCGCGGACGTTTTCCTCGATGGACTCATTCATGCGGTCGTACTTGCGAAAGACTGCCCGGAATGCCGGCATCGCCTTCCGCGCGACAGAAATCAGCCCGAAGGCCAGGACCGGTATAACGACCACAAAGGTCAGGGCCAGAGAGCCGCCCATCCGGAAAGCCATGATGACGGCAAACACAAACATCAGCGGACTGCGGACTGCGGCCCGGATCGTCATCATGAAGGCCATCTGGACATAACCGATATCCGTTGTCAGTCTGGTCACAAGGGACGGTGTAGAAAAGGTGTCGATGTTTTCAAATGAGAAGGTCTGAATCTTCTCAAAAATATCGCGGCGAAGGTTACGTGCGAAGCCCGTCGCGGCTCTGGATCCGGCAATCCCCGCACCTGCGCCGCAGCCCAGTGAAACAAGGGCCATCAGGATAAGGATGATCCCGGTCGGCACCACCTCGCCCATCGGTACGCCATCCTTGATGCGGTTTACCATATCGGCTGTATAGAACGGGATCAGGACTTCGATAAGGACCTCCCCGACGATCAGAAGCAGCGTGAGAAAAGTCGGCTTTTTAAACTCCCTCAGGCTGCCCAGCATGGTTTTGATCAACTTGCAAATCTCCTCTCTTCCGGCAGGAAGCCACTGTCAGTAACCGTTGTATTTTCTTTCATTTCCAGCTTCCTGTCAAGGAAAGAATAAGAACAAAGCGTTAACTTTCGAGCCTGTCCGTGTCGGTCTATCCGATGCCGAGCAACATGCCTATGAGCCTTACCAGCAGAGCAACCACCCAGGCAACTACGCACTGCCAGATCACCACATAAACGGCCCATCTGCCGCCGAGCT
The DNA here is from genome assembly GCA_017448455.1 of Oscillospiraceae bacterium. GTDB lineage: Bacteria > Bacillota > Clostridia > Oscillospirales > Oscillospiraceae > Limivicinus. The sequence continues at coordinate 36,067 of JAFSLL010000031.1, forward strand.
CTCTGCGTATGGAAGCCACCGCCGCTACACAGGGGGTATAGAGAAGGCTGAAAGCCAGCAGCGACGCCGCGCTCAGCGGACGAATCGCCATTGCGACGCCGCCCTGCGCCCCAAACAGCACTTCCAGCACAGAGACCACGCTCTCTTTTGCCATAAAACCGCTGATGAGCGAAGTCACAATCCGCCAGTCTCCGAGTCCCAGCGGAACAAAAACAGGCGTCAGCACACCGGCAACGGAAGCCAGAATACTCTTCTGAGAGTCTGTCACAATATTGAACCGGAAATCAAAGCTCTGCAGAAACCAGACAACTATAGTGGCAATCAGAATGACAGAAAAAGCACGCTGGAGAAAATCCTTTGATTTTTCCCAGAGAAGCATGGCGACATTCCGCATACTGGGCATGCGGTAATTCGGCAGCTCCATCACAAAGGGAACCGCTTCGCCTTTGAACAGTTTCTTGTACAGAAGCGCTACCAGAATACCGGTCAGAATCCCCAGAACATACAGTCCCGTCATAATCAGCGCCTTGTGGCTTGGAAAAAAAGCATCTACAAAGAAGGCGTAAATCGGAAGCTTGGCAGTACAGCTCATAAACGGCGTTAGAAGAATGGTCATTTTCCGGTCTCTCTCGCTGGGAAGCGTCCGCGTTGCCATTACTGCCGGAACTGTGCAGCCAAAACCGATGAGCAGGGGAACAATGCTCCGTCCGGAAAGGCCGAGCTTTCGAAGCAGCTTATCCATAAAGAATGCAACCCGCGCGATATAACCGCTGTCTTCCAACAGAGACAGGAAGAAGAACATGGTCACAATGATGGGCAGAAAACTCAGAACACTGCCGACGCCTTCAAAGATGCCATTGACAACCAAGCCGTGCAGCACCGGATTCACATTCAGCGCTTCCAGCGCATGATCCGTGAGAGAGGTAAGCGTTTCTATCCCCGCTGCGAGCAGATCCTGCATCCAGGCTCCGATCACATTAAAGGTCAGGTAGAATACCAAGCCCATAATACCGACGAAGAGAGGGATCGCGGTAAGCCTGCCTGTCAGAAAGCGGTCAATTTTCTGGCTCATCAGGCTGCCCCTGTTTTCCTTTGGTTTGACAACGCAGGCATTGCATGCCCTGATAATGAAGGAAAAGCGCATATCCGCGATTGCCGCGTTCTTATCCATGCCCGACTCCTTTTCCATCTGCAGGGTGAGATGATCCAGCAGCTCCTTCTCATTCGGGTCGAGACGCAGATCTTCAATGATCCGCCTGTCCCCTTCAATCACCTTGCTGGCAGCAAAGCGAATCGGCAGATCGGCTGCCGAGGCATGATCTTCTATCAGGTGCATAACCGCATGCAGGCAGCGGTGAACCGCTCCGCCGCGTTCATTCTGATCACAGAAGTCCTGGCGTGTCGGTTTTTCCTGGTATTTCGCAATGTGGAGCGCGTGTTCCACCAACTCCTGAATGCCCTGATTCTTCGCTGCAGAAATCGGGACCACCGGCGTTCCCAGCGTCTCCTCCAGCAGATTGACGTCGATCGAGCCTCCGCTTTCCGCAACCTCGTCCATCATATTTAATGCCACGACTACCGGCACGTCCATCTCCAGCAGCTGCATGGTCAGGTATAGATTGCGTTCGATATTCGTCGCGTCCACGATATTGATGATGGCTTTCGGCTTTTCACGAAGAACGAAATCTCTCGATACCAGTTCCTCGCTGGAGTAAGGGGACATCGAATAAATCCCTGGGAGATCGGTTATTACTGTGTTTGACCGCCCGAGAATCATCCCATCCTTGCGGTCAACCGTAACCCCGGGGAAATTGCCAACATGCTGGCGTGCCCCCGTGAGCTGATTGAAGAGCGTCGTTTTTCCGCTGTTCTGATTCCCTACCAGAGCAAAACTGAGTATCGCATCGTCCGGCAGCGGCGTTCCGGTCCCTTTCGGGTGGAATTTTCCCCCTTCCCCAAGTCCCGGGTGGAGATTGATTCTGTTGCCGGTTTCTTTCCGGCTTCCCCATTCGCGGGATTCCGCCGGCGATACGTCTATTTGGGCAGCATCATCCATACGCAGCGTCAGTGCATAGCCGTGAATCCGAATCTCCATCGGATCCCCCATCGGTGCGTATTTGATTACCGTCAGTTCAGCTCCGGGAATTAAGCCCATATCCAGAAAATGCTGTCGCAGTGCTCCACTTCCGCCAACAGATCGGATCACAGCAGATTTCCCGGGTTTCAGTTCCTTCAGTGTCATCTTGTTCTCCACTTTCCAGCCTGTCCGGCTTATACGGATTCTTATCTCGTTTCACTCCGCCATACTGTATGCCACTTGCTCTGTATTGTCAAGTATGAGGTTGTTTCTCATCCTCTGTCCTTTTTGCTGAAACATTATGTAAACCAAACGCGTTGATTACCCGGAATACGGCCCCCGGTCACAAAACTGACCGGGGACCGTGTTTTCCCTGCTGACAGGACATATGCAGTCAATACGGAAGGATTATTCCGCGTCGATGGTACTGACGGTGATGGTCGTCTCTTCCAGCACGTCCAGCAGCACGCGCACCGTATCCAGACTCGTAAAGAGTGCCGTGTTGTTCTCCGTCGCGCATTTGCGGATCGCGACGCCGTCCTCAAGGCGGCTGTGGTGGGTAGCACGGGTGTTGATGATATAGCTTACATATCCCGCGCGGATCGATTCAAAAATTTCTTCACTGCCTTCGGAGATCTTCCTTCTGATCCGCGTCCGGATCCCGTGGCTCTTCAAAAACTTTGCCGTGCCGGAGGTGGCCTCAATGTTAAAGCCCATGTCATAGAAACGTCGGATCAGCGGAAGCGCCTCTTCCTTGTCCTCGTCGGCAAGGGTAACCAGCACTGTCCCGTAATTCTGCAGTTTCATCCCGCTCGCCTGCAGAGCTTTGTACATGGCGCGGCTCAGCTTCGCATCGTAACCGATCGCCTCTCCGGTGGATTTCATCTCCGGCGAGAGGTACGCGTCCAGGCCGCGGAGCTTGTTCCAGGAGAACACTGGAACCTTGACATAGTGCCTTTTCTTTTCATCCGGATAGAGATCGAAGATCCCCTGCTCTTTCAGGCTGCGGCCAAGAATCGCCTCTGTCGCAATGTCCGCGAGCTGCCAGCCGGTCGCTTTGGAAAGGAACGGGACCGTGCGGCTTGAGCGCGGGTTAACCTCAATGATGTATACCTGTTCTTCCTGATCCACAATGAACTGAATATTATACAGACCGACAATGCCGATTCCCGGCCCCAGCTTTTTCGCGTAGCGCAGGATCGTGCCCTTCACCTTGTCGCTGATGGAGAAAGTAGGATAGACACTGATGGAGTCACCGGAATGAACGCCGGTCCGCTCGACCAGTTCCATGATTCCGGGAACGAAGACATCCCGTCCGTCACAGATTGCGTCAACCTCGACCTCTTTGCCCAGAATATACTTATCGACCAGAACCGGCCGCTTTTCATCGATTTCGACTGCCGTCTTCAGATAATGGCGCAGCATCTCCTCGTCGGCAACAATCTCCATTGCCCGGCCGCCAAGCACAAAGCTCGGCCGAACCAGTACCGGGTAGCCAATCTCGGCGGCGATGCGCACGCCGTCTTCGATATTGGTGACTGCGGCGCCTTTCGGCTGGGGAATCTCCAGCTCCTCCAGGATCCGCTCAAAACTCTCACGGTTTTCCGCGCGCTCAATCGCCGCACAGTCAGTGCCGATGATCTTTACGCCGCGTTCCATCAAAGGTTCCGCCAGATTGACTGCCGTTTGGCCCCCCAGAGAAGCGATAACGCCTTCCGGCTGCTCATAATCGACAATCGCCATCACGTCTTCTGGTGTCAGCGGTTCAAAATAGAGCTTATCCGCGGTCGTGTAGTCTGTAGAGACCGTCTCCGGATTGTTATTGATAATAATGGCTTCATATCCTTCACGTTTCAGTGTCTGAACTGCATGGACCGTGGAATAGTCAAACTCAACACCCTGGCCGATCCGGATCGGTCCCGCGCCGAGTACAACTGCCTTTCGCTTTACCGTCAGGCGGCTCTGCATCTCCCCGGAGTAGGAGGAATACAGGTAGGCAATATACTTACCGGTATGCAGCGTATCCACCATCCGGAAAACGGGAATGATCCCTCTCTCTTTCCGAAGGCGGTATACCTCCAGCTCATCCGTATTCCACTGCCGTGCGATTTCCCGATCGCTGAAGCCCATCTTTTTCGCTGCCCGGAGCAGCTCTTCATCCCAGGGGAGCGCAGCGAGCTGCTTTTCCATCTCCGTGATGGCTTTGATGCTCTCGAGGAACAGGGGGGTAATGGCGGTCACCTCATACAGGCGCTCCACGCTCTCTCCACGCCGCAGCAGTTCCGCCACCGCGAAAATGCCGTCATCCCGGAATACACGCAGATAGTCCAGCAGGGCTTCGGTCGTAAAGGAGTCAAAGAGCGGTTTGCGCAGATGATATACCCCTGTCTCAAGACTGCGCACACTCTTGAGCATACACTCTTCGAGGTTGGAACCGATCCCCATCACCTCGCCTGTCGCCTTCATCTGAGTGCCGAGGGTATTCGGCGCGTCCGGGAACTTGTCAAACGGGAAACGCGGGAATTTGGCGACGATGTAGTCCAGGCTCGGCTCAATCGCCGCTGTGCCGCCGGCAACCGGGATTTCTTCCAGCAACATGCCCATGGCAATCTTCGCCGTCACGCGGGCAATGGGATAACCTGAGGCCTTGCTGGCGAGCGCGGAAGAACGGCTGACCCGGGGATTGACCTCGATCAGATAATACTCCCCGCTTGTGGGATGGAGCGCAAACTGCACGTTGCAGCCGCCCTCGATTTCGAGCTCCCGGATAATCCGGATTGCGCTGTCGTTGAGCATCTTCTCCTCATCTTTTGTCAGGCTCAGAATTGGAGCAACCACAATGCTGTCACCCGTATGCACACCAACCGGATCCACGTTTTCCATACCGCAGATAGTGATGGCGTGATCGCTGGAATCCCGCATGACCTCGAACTCGATCTCTTTATAACCCTTGACGCTCTTTTCGATCAGGACCTGAGAGACCGGGGACAGCCGGAAAGCATTGATCCCGATCTGTTCCAGCTCTTCCTCATTTTCCGCAAAACCGCCGCCTGTTCCGCCCAGCGTAAACGCCGGACGCAGAACCACCGGATATCCGATCCGTCTGGCCGCTTCCTTCGCTTCATTCAGGTTATAGGTGATCTCGGAGGGAATAACAGGCTCGCCGATCCCCTCGCACATCTCCTTAAACAGCTCACGGTCCTCCGCCCGCTCGATGCTCCTGCTGCTCGTCCCCAGAAGCCGGGTTCCGCACTCGCGGAGAATTCCCTTCCGCTCAAGCTGCATGGCCAGATTCAGACCTGTCTGACCACCAATGCCGGGAACAATGGCGTCCGGGCGTTCATAGCGCAGGATTTTCGCGACATATTCAAGCGTCAGCGGCTCCATGTAGACCTTATCCGCGATCTGCGTGTCCGTCATGATGGTCGCCGGGTTCGAGTTCACAAGAACAACTTCGTAGCCCTCTTCCTTCAACGCCAGGCAGGCCTGCGTCCCCGCATAGTCAAATTCCGCCGCCTGACCGATGACGATCGGGCCGGAACCGATGATGAGTACCTTTTTGATGTCTGTCCGCTTCATTCGCTGATCCTCCTGTCTTCCCAAACTGTTTTCCCGGCGTGAATCGTCTTCAGACACCGGCCTTTCACTGTCCAACCCATAAAGGGCGTCGCCTTTCCCATAGAAAGCATGGTTTCCGGACTGATCGTCCATTCCTCATGGATGTTCCATACTGCCCAGTCTCCTCGATCCGGGATCGAAAAACGGGATCTCGGCACGGTGGACATCAGCGCAACCAGCTTTTCCAGCGTGAGAATCCCTTTTTCCACCAGGAAACGATAAAGCAGCGGGAATGCCGTCTCGATCCCGACAATCCCAAAGGCGGAGCCCTCCAGACCTTTGGATTTCTCCTGCGCACTGTGGGGCGCATGGTCCGTCGCAATCATATCGACCGTTCCGTCGCAGATCCCTTCCAGCATTGCCTCGCGGTCATCCGGGCCCCGCAGGGGAGGGTTCATCTTGAAGCTTCCATCCTCCCGCAGATCCCGCTCATCCAGAAGCAGATAATGCGGCGCTGTTTCACAGGTCACGTCCACACCGGATTTCTTCGCATCCCGGATCAGCGCGACGCTCTCTTTCGTGGAAACATGACAGACATGGAAAGCGCAGCCCGTCTCATCGGCCAGCTTCAGATCCCGCTCAATCTCACGCCATTCGCTCTCGCTGCAGATCCCCCTGTGTCCGTGAGTGCGGGCGTATTCTCCGTCATGGATATATCCGCCGCGCAGGAGCTCGTTGACTTCACAGTGGGCAACAACGAGTTTGCCAAGCGCTCTCGCCCGTTCCATCGCTTCCCGCATCAGTCCCGAGTCCTGTACGCCGCGGCCGTCATCCGAGAAGGCAACCACCTGCGGGGCGAGCCCCTCGAGATCCGCAAGCTGCTCCCCTTGCTCATTGACGGTGATGGAACCGTAAGGCAGAACCTCAATCACACCGTCCTGCTTTATCCGGTCCAGCTGAGGCTTTAAGTTTTCAAGGCAGTCCGGGACCGGCTTGAGATTCGGCATAGTGCAGACCGTAGTCACGCCGCCATGCGCCGCCGCGCGTGTTCCACTCCCGATGGTCTCCTTATACGAAAAACCCGGCTCGCGAAAATGAACATGCACATCGCAAAAACCGGGTAAAATCAAATATTCAGCTTTGTCAAAAGAGGAAATATCTCCCCCCTCGGCCAGTGCGGCCGGAGAGCATCCCACAACTTTTGCATTCGCAAATCGGGTCATCCTCGTACCCCTTCCTTACCGATCTCACAGGGTCGGTTTCAAGTTGCGATGATTATAGTTGCGGAAATGCATTTTGTCAACTGGCGTTCTGCACGAAATTATCCGAACAGGCCAATAATCGGGAAATACAGGATTGGCAGGAAGATCGCCGGCAGCATGTTCGCCACCTTGATCCGCTCTGAGACGCAGCCGATCAGATTCAGCGCCATGCCGATCAGAATCACGCCGCCGACGGCGCTCATCTCCGTAACAACCTCCGCACTGAGGGCGGTTCCGACCCAGCCGGCCAACAGCGTCAGGGCCCCCTGGAACACCAGCACAAAGAGAGCCGAGCAGGTAACACCGAAGCCCATCGCCGCGCCAAAGGCCATGGATGACACAAAATCCATCATGCTTTTTGCGTAGATAATGGTGTAATCATGGCGGATGCCCGCTTCCAGAGATCCCATGATGGTCATGGAGCCGATGCAGAAGAGGATGCTGGCGGAGACGAATCCGTCTGTGAAGCTTCCGGTCTCCGCCCGTCCTTTTAACATCTTCCCCTTAATGAAATCTCCGGCATGCTCAATGCCGTCGTCAATCCGGATCAGCTCGCCGAGAGCGGTGCCGATCACCATACACAGAATCACGCAGAGAATGTTGTTCGTCTCAATGGCGGAGCTGATGCCGATCAGCGCCGTACAGAGCCCCAGCGCGCGCATGACAGCGTTTCGAAGGTTTTCCCTCAGGCGGCTGCGAAACAGGATGCCAAGGGTGCTGCCAATCAGGACAGCAATGGTATTGACGATTACCGCAATCATGTTCCCTCCGGTTTCCGGCAGGTAAACAGAATAACCTGCCTCTTCAACGCGATTCTCTTCAGGAGCTTCAGCGCCTGCGCCTCACGGTCCGCATCCATGTTCACCAGCGCGTCGTCAATGATGAGCGGGCAGGGCTCCCCTTCCGGAAGAGCCAGCTCACAGACTGCCAGACGAACCGCCAGATACATCAGATCCATCGTGCCGGCGGACAGGAACTCCGCGTCCCGTGCGACGCTGTCGTCCTTCGTCCGCGCTCTGGCGGAGAAGTCCTGGCCGATCAGGACATCCTCGTACCGGCCGCCTGTCATTTCAGACATATAGGCGGCAGCAACCCGGCTCAGTTCCGGAGAAAAGCGGCTCTGCAGTTCCGCGTCCGCGTCACGGAGTGTCTCTTCCGCCAGGGTGATGGCGTCATACTCCGCCTGAATCTCTTCATACTCTTCGCGAAGCGCGGACAGGGAACTTGCCAACACCATGGGATCTCCCATTGCGGACAGGCGGCCGTTCAGTCCGGAAATCCGGGACTGCAGGGCGGCGGCCTCGCTCCGCGCCGTTGCCAGAAGGCGGCTCAGGCGGGCTGCCTCGGAATCCCCTGCGGCAAAATCCAAGTCATTGATCGCGCCTTCCTCCAGTTCATGCAGCTGCTTTCCCGCTCGCTCCAGCGCTTCGCGTGTTTCCACCTCGGATTCCGCCGCCTTTACCGCGGCCTCTTCCAAAGCATAGCGCTGCTGGAGGATCCCCTCCAGATCATCCGGAAGTGAAATCTTGTACTTGCGAAGGATGGCTTCCCGTTCTGAAGAAGCCTGCAGCAGATACTGGCGGTTTTTTGAATAGCGCAGGAAAAAGAAGACTGCCGCGACACAGAAAACGCCGGCTCCGATCACAAGGGGTACTTTTGTAAAGGCGCCAAAAAGTACGGCGCAGACAATTGCCAGAATAGAGAACACCAGAGCTGGAAGAAAAGAGAGCTGATTCTGCGATCCGTCCTGCAGCTCTTCCAGCTTTGCCCGGTCTTCCGCCACCTCTTCTTCCAGTTCTTCCAGGTCCAGGTCGCCAAACTGGCTGCGGCGCAGAGCGTCTCTGCTCCGGGAAAGTTCTGCCAGCGCGTCATCATGCATCTCACTGCGCTGTGTTACCAGCGCGCGTCCGGTCGACAGTCGGTTCAGGGCCTCTTTGCGCTGGCGTCTGCGGGACTCCGTCACGGCATCTTCGAGTGTCGCGCAGCGCTGCTGCGCCTCTTCCATCTGTTTTTCCAGATCCTTCAGCGTCTCGACCGAACTGTCCATATCATCCAGGAGCCGCTGCGCTTCGTCCATCTGCCCTTCCAGCGTCGGGAGCAGACCGCGGCGATGCCAGCGGCGTTTCCGCTGCCAGCCGCTCAGACGCTCATCCGCTTCCGAGAACGAAGTCTGCTCTTCTCCGCTGGAGACGATCGCCTGAATCCGCTTTTCCAGTTCCGGGCTTCCGGAGACTGCAACAGAGCCCTGCTCGATAAAGGCGCTGCGGCGGAACACATCCTTTGTCACCCCGGTCAGCAGTTCTCCGCAGTTCAAGCCGTTCATGCCCTCGACCGGATTGTTCGTTCCGCTGTAAACGGCGCTGAACTCCCGCATCGGCGCATTTCTGGAAGTGGTGCTGCGCTGCAGGGTAATGTCGCAGCCGTCTGCCGTCAGGTCCATGCTGCCTTCCATCGGTGCGCCTGACCACGGAGCATAGCGCTGTTTGTCCGGCAGGTAATTGCCCTTCGCGCGCTCGGAGGTATCAATGCCATACAGCATGGCGCGGATAAAGGCGCACCAGGTGGATTTGCCGCTCTCATTCGGCGCGTAAATCACATTCAGGCCGCTGTGGAAGGAAAGGGTGTCGTTATTCAGTTTGCCGAAGGTGGCACGCAGCTTACGGATTTTCATGTACCGCCACCTCCTCCGCGTTATCCAGCGCAGCAAGCCCCCATCGGGCCGCCTGCTCGATTCTCTCCTTCTGTTCGTCATCCTGGGCACGTTCCCAGGCTTTATGGAGCCGTGTCAGGAAAAGACCGCGGAGAGAATCCTCCCCTGCCCGGTCCCATACACTTCTGAGCAGTCTGGTATCGTCCCGCAGCTGCAGCGAAAAGAACATCTCGTCCAGATTCTGATGCAGTCTGCGGAGATCCGGCGCGGTTTCCGTCTCACCGGTCAGCGTAATGCGGAAAATATCGCGCACCGTGTCATCCGGGAGCGATGTATGAATGAGCAGAAGTGGATCCGCGCGGCTGACGTCAATGCTCAGCCTGCGGTAGTGACGGGTCGCGATGGATGCGGTCCGCAGCTCGCATTCCGCTCCCTGCAGCTCGACAATATTGACCGTCTTCTCCCCGTCCTCATCGAAGCCGCGGCCCTCCGGACAGCCCGGCCAGGAGAACCAGGTGTTCCCGCTCTTCTGAAGGCCGCTGGCCGTATGGATGTGGCCGAGAGCGGCATAGTCCATACCGCTGGCCGCAAGATCTTCCATGGAAATCGGATTGTAGGCCGAAGCGGGATTTCCGACTTCGCCGTGCATGCAGAGAATATTGTAAACCCCCGCTTTCCGCTCCGCATGAACGCCGCGAAGCAACGGCCCGGAGCGCCGGTCAGTGAATGCGGCGCCGAAGACGCGCGCGTCCGCGGAGGGTACAGAAACGAAACGCATCGCCTTCTCATGGAAAACCGCCACATTCTCCGGAAGCTTCAGCCTCGCCCACGGTGAGCGCGCAGAGTAATAATCATGATTGCCGGGGGCAATGAATACCGGGCAGGGAACTTCTCCGAGGGCCCGAACCAGTTCTTCCCCCGTTTCATAAAAAGTATTGCCGCTGTCCAGCAGGTCGCCGCTGAGAAGGAGCAGGTCCGCGTTCTCTTTTCCCGCCAGTTCCGCCAGCGCCCCCAGCAGAGAGCGCTGCTCCGCGCGGCGGACTGCCGCTTTTGCCGCGGAGAGTGCCTCAAAAGGCGAATCCAGATGGAGATCCGCAGAGTGAATAATCCGGATTCTTCTCATAGCAGTCTCACCGCCTCCGCCTGCATGCAGCGTCCGGATTCCGTGTCAATCGTAAATACGCAGCCTTCCAGTTTGGCAGGGCCCTTCCCGGGCTCATAGCGTCTCGGCGGATCGCCCATGAACTTGCCGATGCTCTGCTCTGTATCTATTCCCAGAACGGAATGGACAGCGCCGGTCATGCCAAGATCGGTGATATACCCGGTTCCTTTCGGAAGAACACAGGCATCCGATGTCTGGACATGGGTATGCGTCCCCCATACCGCGGAGGCCTTCCCGTCAAGCAGATAGCCCATCGCCCTCTTTTCGCTGGTGCCCTCCGCGTGGAAATCGACAAGAATAATCTTCTCACGAATCTCTGCCATATAGCCGTCCGCGATCAGGAAAGGATTGTCGGTATTGTTGTCCAGTGTAAAACGTCCCATCAGGTTCAGCACGCAGACATCGCCGAAATCGGTGCTGTAGACCGCAATGCCCCGCCCCGGGCACTGCGGACCATAGTTTGCCGGGCGTAGAATCTTCGTCCGTTCCGCGAGATAGGGCTGCATCTCCGTCCGCGTCCAGGTATGGTTGCCAAGGGTGATCACGTCCGCCCCGGAGCGAAAAATCATGTCCGCCTGCCGCGGCGTGATCCCGACAACGTTCGCGTTCTCCCCATTCACGACGGCAAAAGCAATATTGTTCTCCTTCTTGTAAGTCTTCAGCTTCTTTTCCAAAAACTGCAGTCCGGGGTCACCGCAGACGTCCCCGACTGCCAGAATCTTCACATCCATGGCTTTGCTCCAATAACATTTTTCAATTGATTTTATTATTTTAACATTTTCCCGTGGGATTGGCAACGGGAGAATCAAAGCTTTACAGTTTCTCAACGATTCTCTTGAAAAAAGCATTGAAGATTACCATCCGTGTGTGTTATAATCCCCGCACAAACAAAAACATCATACAGAGGAGAACTTGCCATGACAGAGATCAGACGCCCGGATAACATGCAGCGCATTACCACACCGGAGCTTGCTTCCGCCTTTATTGAGGAACAGATCAAAGCTCTCAAAGAACAGATCGGGAATAAGAAGGTTCTGCTCGCTCTCTCCGGCGGTGTGGATTCTTCCGTTGTCGCGGCCCTGCTGATTAAGGCAGTCGGGAAACAGCTTACCTGTGTTCATGTCAATCATGGTCTTCTTCGCAAGGGTGAGCCGGAGCAGGTCATTGAGGTCTTCCGGAATCAGATGAATGCCGATCTGATCTATGTGGATGCCGTGGACCGTTTCTTGGACAAGCTTGCCGGCGTTTCCGATCCGGAGACGAAGAGGAAGATCATCGGCGCAGAGTTTATCGAAGTGTTCGCCGAAGAAGCCAGAAAGCTCGAAGGGGTTGAACTGCTGGCCCAGGGAACGATCTGGCCGGATATTCTGGAGAGCGAAGACGGCATCAAAGCGCATCACAATGCCGGCGGTCTGCCGGATGATCTCAACTTCGAGCTGGTTGAGCCTGTCCGCATTCTCTTCAAGGACGAAGTCCGCATGGTCGGCAAGGCGCTCGGCCTGCCTGACGGCATGGTGTTCCGTCAGCCCTTCCCGGGTCCCGGTCTCGGCGTGCGCTGCACCGGCGCCATCACCCGCGACCGTCTGGAAGCGCTGCGGGAAGCCGACGCCATCCTGCGGGAGGAGTTTGCCAGCGCTGGGCTGGCGGGCAAAGTCTGGCAGTACTTTGTGATTGTTCCCGATTACAAATCCACCGGTGTGAAGGACGGCAAACGCGCGTTTGAATGGCCTGCCATCATCCGTGCCGTCAACACGCGTGACGCCATGAGCGCCACCATCGAGCGGATTGACTATGACCTGCTCGAGAAGATCACCGCCCGCATCACCGCCGAGGTTCCCGGCATCAACCGTGTTCTCTATGACCTGACGCCGAAGCCCACCGGCACCATCGAGTGGGAATAATGCGTCTTTTGACTTAAAATGTGCTGAGTTATCTCAAATAGCTTGAAGCAGCAGGCATTCTTCGGAGTGCCTGCTGTATTTATGTTATCAGTGCTGATAACATTTTGATAACAGTTTGGCGGTGGGGAGCAATCCCCGCCGCCCTTTCATATCCAGTCAAAATATATTTTGGAAAGCAGTTGCTTTTTCACGATTTCGTGATATAGTATAAGTGGTCACAAATAGGAGGTTTCATCTATGCCGGTATTGTCCAGATTCTACGGGATCATCATTCGTATGTATTTCCAGCAGGCGGAGCATAACCCGCCGCACATCCATGCGCTTTACGGCGAAGATATGGCCGCCATTGACATTCAGACGGGCGAAGTCCTGGAGGGCCATCTGCCGCCTAAGGCGCTTGCCATGGTGCGGGAATGGGCGGCAATCCACAAGACCGATCTTCTGCATATGTGGGAGACGCAGGAGTTCAAGTCGCTTTCTCCCCTTGAGTAAGGAGTTGATACTATGTTCCATAAAGTGAAAGCGGTCAACGCTCTGCCGGACTATCGCCTGAGCGTTCAGTTTGCGGAGGGCGTGACAAAAATCTATGATGTAAAGCCCTTATTTGCAAAATGGGCACCGTTTAAGGCGCTGGAAAATGCGCCAGAGCTGTTTTCCGGTGTGGAGGTCGATACGGGCGGCTATGGGATCATTTGGAATGATGATCTTGACCTTAGCTGCGATGAGCTGTTTGAAAACGGCGAGACGGTCAAGACGCCATTTGACGGACTCATGGCCTTTACCGACGCCACTCAGCTTTGGGGTCTGAACGAAAGTACCCTGCGCAAGGCAATTGCCTATGGGAAGCTGGTCAACGGCGTGGATGCCTGCAAATACGGTAAACAATGGGTCATTTCCACAGAAGCTATGAGACGGGAGTACGGGCAGCCGAAAGCAAGGAGATAGATTTATGCTTGATAATAAAGGATTCGACTTGTGGGCAGACGGATACGATAAATCTGTAGGCTTATCTGACGAAGAAAACACCTATCCTTTTGCCGGGTACAAGGATGTACTGGGAACCATCTATAAGACCATCATGGAGAAGCCGAATGCTGTTGTTCTTGATATTGGGTTCGGCACCGGAACACTCACAACGAAGTTATACGAAAATGGCTGCACAATCTACGGCCAGGACTTTTCAGCGCGGATGATTGAGCTGGCTTCCGAAAAGATGCCCAATGCACATCTTTACCAGGGCGATTTCACTCAGGGATTGGTGGAGCCGCTTCAGGAACAGAACTATGATTTCATCGTTGCAACCTACTCCCTGCATCATCTGACTGATGAACAGAAGGTTTCCTTCCTGCGTGTGCTGTGCGATCATCTGAACCCATACGGACAGATTCTGATCGGTGACGTAGCCTTTGAATACCGAAACCAGTTGGAACAGTGCCGGAAGGACGTGGGTGACGAATGGGATGCCGATGAAATCTACTTCGTCGTAGACGAACTCAAAGGAGAATTCCCGGAGCTCGGTTTTAAGCGGATCTCTCACTGCTCCGGTGTTCTATCCATCCCAGCAGAAATCTGACGAAGACAGGGAGGAGAACCTCACACTCGATCTTTCCAGACGCATAGAGGATAAAACAGGAACATGAGATTTGAAAACGTATATTTTATAAACGGCACGGCCTACGCCGGGAAATCCACGATGGTGAAGCTCCTGGCGCAGAAATTCGATGGGATCGTTTGTGAGGAGAACTACCACGACCGCCTGCTGCCGGGCCTGGACCCAGCGGAATTTCCCTGCCTGTGCTACACCCGGGATCTGGCCGACTGGCATGACTTTATCCGCAGGACGCCAGAGCTATACGAGGCGTGGTACGACGGGGTCACGAAGGAATGCGAAACGCTGGAGCTGCGCATCCTGCCCGATTTGGCAAGTCAGGGAAAGCCGGTCTTCGTGGATACCAACATCCGTCCGGAAACGCTGAAAACCGTATCCGACCGCCAGCACGTACTGATTATGTTGGCGGACCCACAAATCTCCGTCCGCAGGTTTTTTGAGAGACCGGATCGAGAAAAGCAGTTTTTGTATCGCCTCATCTTGAAAGAACCAGATCCGGAAAAGGCCATGGAAAACTATCGGCGGGGTCTCATGCGGATCAACTCGCAGGAGCGTTATGACTGCTTCGCGCATGCGGG
>JAFSLL010000032.1 GCA_017448455.1 Oscillospiraceae bacterium
AGGAGCAATGAGCGTTTGTATCAAGGATCAGATTCAGAATATGAATCTGGTGATCGGCTGCACCGTAGGCTGCGACTATTGCTATGTCAGAAACAACGTCCGCCGGTATCACATGATCGACGACTTTGCAACGCCGGAGTTCTTTCCGAATAAGCTACGAATGATGGAGAAGCCTCGCCCTCAGAACTACCTGCTCACCGGCATGAGCGACCTGTCCGTCTGGAAGCCCGAATGGCTGGAGCAGGTTTTTGCAAAGATCCGGGAGAACCCGCAGCATCAATTCCTGTTCCTGTCCAAGCGGCCGGATCTGCTGGAGATCGACACGGATCTGGACAACGCCTGGTTCGGCGTAACGGTGACACGGCGTTCCGAGTTGTGGCGCGTCGATGCCCTGCGGGAAAACGTGCGCGCCAAACATTATCACGTGACCTTTGAGCCGATGTTCGACGATCCCGGAACGGTGGATCTCCACGGCATCGGCTGGATCGTAGTGGGCACCATGACCGGCACCCAGAGCCGGAAGGTGCGCACCGACCCGGCGTGGGCGGTCTCTCTGACCGAGCAGGCGCACGCACTGGATATTCCCGTCTTCTGGAAGGAAGATCTGCTCCCCATCGTGAGCGAGGGGGCCATGGTACAGGAGATGCCGGAAGCTTTTAACCGTGTATTGGAGGAGCAAGAGAAATGGAACGCAAAGAGATCAAAGTAAATATTGTGGAAACGAAGAGCGTCATGACCAAGTCCAACGCTCCTCTGGGCGGGTATGCGGTCAACCCCTACGTGGGCTGTCCTCACGCCTGCCAATATTGCTACGCCTCGTTCATGAAGCGCTTTACCGGCCACACCGAGGAGTGGGGCACCTTCATGGACGTGAAGGTCTGGCCAGAGATCGCCAATCCCCGGAAGTACGCCGGGCAGAAGGTCATCATCGGCACCGTCACCGACGGCTACAATCCCCTGGAGGAGACTTACGGCAGGACCCGAAAGATCCTGGAGGAGTTGAAGGACAGTGGCGCGGATATCCTCATCTGCACAAAGTCCGATCTGGTGCTGCGGGACATGGATCTGCTGCAGGAGATCAACAGGAAGAACCGTCTGACGGTCTCCTGGTCGGTGAACACATTGGATGAGTCCTTCAAGGACGACATGGACGCGGCGGTCAGCATCGAGCGGCGGCTGGCGGCCATGAAGCAGGTGTATGACTCGGGCATCCGCACCGTCTGCTTTATTTCCCCTGTCTTTCCCTGCCTGACGGACATTGAGGCCATCTTTGAGCGAGCGAAGGACCAGTGCGATCTCATTTGGCTGGAGAATCTGAATCTCCGGGGCGGCTTCAAGAAGACCATCATGGATTACATTGCGGACAAGCACTCCGATCTGGTACCACTCTACGACGAGATCTACAACAAGAAAAACCGTGCCTACTTTGAACTGCTGGAAAGAAAGGCTGAGGAGATGGCGCGGAAAAACGGATGTCGGTTTGTAGACAATGAAACACCTTATGAGCGAGTTCCACAGGGTCATCCCACCATCGTGGACTACTTCTACCACGAGGAGGTCCGAGGCACAGCCAACAGCGGCAGACGGAACAAGTAAGCGCTCAACGCTGCCGGATAAGCTTGGGGATGAGCGGGCCATCTATTCCGTTTATCAGAATAAGGACATGCCCCTGCCTTGCAGAAACAAGGCAAAAGTGTCCAGCACAAACCTTGCTCCCAACCGGAAGCCTGTGATGAAGCCGTCCAGGGTGGCGTCGCCGTTATAGGCCGTCCATGCGTCGGCGTAGTCGAGGAAGCGTTTCTTCTCCTCGGCGGTGAGATGCTCAGTCAGCCAGTCCTCGTTGTCGCTGATCGTCCGCAGCGTGCGCTGTACGCTCTCGTCATCCTCGAATCCGCTGTTCTGTGGGTCGATATTGCCGTAATAGAGCTCCTCGATAAAGTTTGTCATCACGCATTCTCCTTCATTTTTTAGGAGAAACCCGTGCGCTTTCTGCCTGAAAACATAGATTTTGCAACGTTTTTGAATTGTGCTTGCTCAAGTGCGTTATTCACCGCTTGACCATGTTGTGCAACCAAAAAAGATAGGGACGCCTATGCTGACATGGTGAAGGACAGCAAGTACACCGAAAACAAGGAACTGCTCATCATTCCGGGTGCTTCCCATACCGATCTTTATGATGGCGGCGGCAAGGGCGCGATCCCCTTTGACAAGTTGCAGAGTTTCTTTGAGGAATACTTGAAATAATTCAAGTAAGGGTGGAGGCAGATCACGAACATGAAAAAACGGCTTGCGGCACTTACAGCTTTGGCGATTCTTCTGATCTGCCTGTCGGCCTGTCGGGCAGCAGAACAAGAGGGCTTCGAACCGGAAGCAGAAAAGCATAGTTCGAACAGTTCTGCTTATATAGTGGAACCCAAAGGAGAAGATGAGACTGTGGTGAGTCAGACAGATACAAGCAAGACATCCGGTGTTTTTGATTTTGAGAGCAGAACTGTTTTGTTGAACAGCGGATATGCGATGCCGATCCTCGGTCTCGGCACCTATGCGCTCGATCACGATACCTGCGTGAGTTCCGTGATGGCGCTTCTGGAAAACGGTGGCAGGCTCATTGACACGGCCTATATGTACGGAAATGAGGAGGCCGTGGGCGAGGGTGTCCGCAGAGGCATGGAGGAATATGGCATTCCCCGTGAGGAAATCTTTGTTATCACCAAGATATACCCGAATCAATTCAGCGATCCCGAGGTCGCCATCGATATGGCGCTTAATAAGCTGGATATCGGGTACATCGACATGATGCTCCTTCACCATCCCGGAACCAACGATGTGAAGGCATACCAGGCTATGGAAAAATATGTGGAGCAGGGCAAGATTCGCTCTCTTGGTCTCTCCAACTGGTATGTAGAAGAATTGACCGAGTTCCTGCCGCAGGTCACGATCACACCGGCACTGGTGCAGAACGAGATCCACCCCTATTATCAGGAGCAGGATGTCGTTCCGTTCATTCAGGAAAAAGGCATTGTGGTGCAGTGCTGGTATCCGCTGGGTGGGAGAGGCTACACTGCCGATCTGTTGGGAAACGAAACGATCAAAGCGATTGCGGAAGCTCATGGCGTATCTTCTGCGCAGGTCATCCTGCGCTGGGATCTACAGCGAGGCATCGTCGTGATCCCCGGTTCGAGCAATCCCGATCATATAAGGGAAAACCTCGATCTGTTCGGTTTTGAGCTGACTGACGATGAGATGGCAGAGATCGGAGAACTGGATCGTGGTGAGAAGCATGACTGGTATTGAGAAAACGAGGAAACGCGATGAAAATTCTTGTATTGAACGGGAGCCCGCGCCCGCAGGGCGATACGGCGAAAATGGTCGCTGTGTTTCGGGAAACTGCTAAAAGCGCAGGACATGACGTGGCGGTAATCAATGTGTGCCGAAAGAACATCAAGGGCTGCCTTGCCTGTGAATATTGCCATGGGAGAGGGCACGGCGTATGTGTTCAAAAGGATGACATGCAGGAGATCTATGCTGAGCTGAAGGATACTCAGATGTTGGTGCTTGCCTCGCCGATCTACTATCACGGTATCAGCGGGCAGCTGAAATGCACAGTCGATCGTTTTTATTCCGCGCTTTACCCCAAAGCGCCGGAGACGCTTAGGAAAGTTGCCATGTTCCTGAGTTCCGGTGATCCGGACATGTATGATGGCGCCAAATTTTCTTATGATGGTGATTTTCTTGGTTATCTTGGATTGGAAGATATGGGGATCATCACGAATCACGACAAGGACT
>JAFSLL010000033.1 GCA_017448455.1 Oscillospiraceae bacterium
ATGAAAGTATATGAAAAAGTCCGAGCATATATCCAAGAATATGGCATCAAACAGATTGCCGTAGCAAAGCAGGCTGGCATACCGAACAACACCTTCAACGCCATTCTGAACGGCAAACGGACGCTGTATGCAGACGACCTTCGGGCAATCTGTCTTGCCTTGGAGGTGTCGCCGGAGGTGTTCATCGAAATATGCAGCGAAGGAGCAGAACAGCCGAAAAAAACAGAGAGGAAGATGAAAATGAAACCGCAACAGACAGACGCCAGAAACATCAACATCAATTTCAGCATTGAGAAGCTGAAAGACCGCTCCGCAGATTTGGAATCCTACGCTTGGATTATGGAGCGGTTCAACAAGACAGATGTTTCCGTTGACACAGAGTTCCAGCGCAGATTTACCCGCTTCTATGTCCTCCGACGGAACGCTGCCCAGCAGAAAGCGTACTATGATCTTCTGGAAGCCTGCAAAGGAAAAGAGAATGTCAGCTTTCCTGAAATTCTCCGTGCATTGTATGAGGCGACCGGCTGGGTGGAAGCGTCCTTCTCCAGCAAACTGCTTGCAACCATCAAGCCGGATATGCCGATTTGGGATAGCATTGTTCTATCAAGACTTGGATTGAAGTCCAGCACCTCAGACGATAAAGAAAAGCGGCTTGCCAGCAGCGAAAAACTGTATGAAAGCATCGTCCAGTGGTACCATGAGTATATTCCCACTGCGGAAGCAAAGGAAGCCATTTCCGCTTTCGATGCAGCTTTCCCGAAGTACATAGGCTTTACCGCTACAAAGAAAATTGACTTCCTTTTGTGGGGAAGCGGTACCATCAACGAAACTGATTAAACTACAAACGAAGGAACGAAAGGAGCGTCTATATGAATTACAACAATCATGTCGAAGTCGTTTCAACGGCTTTGGAACTTGAAAAGAAAAAGGATAACTTGAACGCGCTATTGCAAAAAAAGAAGCAAGAGCGCTTTGCGAAAGCAATGCCGCAGGCTCCTGTCTGCAAACAAGCGCATTATGTAGATCCTCCTATTGATCCCGAAGTTAAGTTTAGTTGGCTACGGATGCTTCTTCCGGCGCTGATTTTTATCTTCTGGCCGATTATTTACTACATAGGGTTTACTGAAAAAGCCGTTACGCATTAGAAAATGCGGCGAAAACGCGAGAAAACAAGAGAAAACGGTATGATTTTCTCACAAGCTGTGGTACAATAATGCCAGGCAAAACAACGGGATTTGCGTAAAAAGTCCCGGATATGGGGTGTTTGGATGTACTACAGCACGGATTATGACCAGCTACCGCTGGAGGATTTCTTTCTGCCGTTCGGCGGGGCGCTGGACCCGAAGAACCGTTGGGTGAAGCTCTCCCGGATCATGCCATGGGAGAAGATTGAGGAGATCTATCTTCGTACCATGAGCGTAGAGACCGGCCGCCGGGCGTATTCCTCTCGGATTGCCTTTGGATCAATCTTCATCAAGGAATACCGCAAATTCACAGATGAGGAATGCGCAGCGGAAATTCAGGAGAATCCCTACATGCAGTACTTTCTCGGTCTGCACGAGTTCACCCAGGAGCCGCTGTTTGACGCGTCCATGATGGTACACTTCCGCAAGCGCTTCCCTGTGGAGGACGTTGCTCGGATCAACGAATATGTCTGCACGGGCAAGTGGCCGGAGGATGGCAGGAACGTAGACCGCAACGACGGCGTACCGGAAGAGATTGAGACCCCTGAGCCGGAGGAGGAAGAAGATGATCGCGACGATTCCGACAAGCCCTCCGGCGGGAAGAAATCCTTAAAGGGTCGGAAGAATCCCAATACCTCCAAGAAGAAGGAGAAACGCAGGAAGAAGAACCACGGGAAGTTGATTATGGACGCCACGGTGGCTCCTGCGGACGTCAAGTTTCCCACGGACATTGATCTACTGAATCAGTGCCGGGAGCATCTGGAAACCGCAATCAATCTGCACTGGCCTGAGGTTCCCCATACCGGACACAAGCTGCCGTATTCGGCAAAGAAGGCCAGGAAAGCCTATCTGAAGATCGCAAAATCCAAGCGCTGGACAAAGAAACTGCTGCAAAAGGGCATTCGGGAGCAGTTGGAATACATTGAACGGGCCCAGGCTCGGCTGTCACAGATGATGGAGCTTGCTCCCAAAGTGAAGCTGCCTTCCTGGCTGGAGCAGCGCTTGACGGTGATTCCTCTTGTCTACGCCCAGCAGAAGCAGATGCTGGAGACCAATACCCACGCCTGTCCGAACCGGATCGTCAGTCTGGCACAGCCCCATGTGCGGCCGATCCAGCGGGGAAAGCGTCCAAATCCCACTGAGTTTGGTCAGAAGCTGCACCTGTCCCGGGTAGACGGGTACACGTATCTGGAGCAGACGAGCTGGTCGAATTACAACGAAGGCTGCGACCTGAAGGCAACGGTGGAAGATTACCGCAGAAAGTTCGGTTTTTACCCGGAGGCGGTGCTGGCGGATAAGATCTACCAGACCAGAGAGAACCGCCGCTACTGTAAGGCGCTGGGCATTCGCCTGTCCGGACCGCCGCTGGGCAGAAAGCGGGCGGGAGAAGCCGGTGCGAAGGAAACCCGCCAGATGCGAAAGGACGCCTGCGAACGCAACGGCATTGAAAGCAGCAACGGCGTCGCCAAACGCAGATACGGTCTGGACCTGATCATGTCGAAGCTCGATGAAACCGCCAAAACCGAAGCCGCCCTTATCATATTAGCCATGAACGCAGCCCTCCGGCTGCGGCGATGGCTTTTACGCTTTTTCAGAATCTGGGCCCTGAGAGTTGTTTTTCAGTAAGCCCTACATAATATATGATAACCAGAAGAAATCAGCGAGCGAAAGAATCCGTAACTCAGATGAATACAAGCAAAAATGCGCCGCTATAAAATCGGAAGCTGATCGTCAGCAGCAGGCATATAATGCGGAGTATTCGGTAGCTAAGAACCACTATGAAACGGTCATACTTCCACAGTATCAAGCCGAATTAAAGCAATGGCAGGATCGGAAAGATAATGTAATCAAGGCCGCAGAACAGGAACTTGCGATATGCAAGAAAGAACTTGAAGAACTGTATCAAAACTCCCACATGATCCCCTTACAGTATCAAAATTCCTACGCACTCCAATACATTTACAATGTTGTATCTACCTCCGATTACGATCTTAAACAAGCAATCGAAAGTTTTGACAAGTATGAGCAACGCCGCCTGGATCACGAATTGATAAGGCAGCAGCAAGCGGCGAACGACTTGGCGGCAGAGCAAATTATGCAGCAACAGGAAGCGAACGATTTGGCAGCAGAGGCGAATGACATTGCTGATCGGGCGCGGCGGGAAGCGAAATGGGCATCTGCGGTGAATGCTGTTCAGCAGCACAATTTGAATAAGACTGTAAAGAAATATACACAAAGGAAAAAGTAGCTTTGGTTCAATACCATATCATAACAAACCCCGGAAT
>JAFSLL010000034.1 GCA_017448455.1 Oscillospiraceae bacterium
CTCAACGGCGTCAACGGCAGCCGTCTGGATGCCCTTCTTCATGACCATGGGGTTGGCGCCAGCGGCGAGGTTCTTCAGACCTTCGCTGATCATGGCCTGCGCGAGGACGGTGGCGGTGGTGGTACCGTCGCCTGCCACGTCGTTGGTCTTGGAAGCGACTTCCTTGACTATCTGAGCGCCCATGTTCTCGTATCCGTCTTCCAGCTCTATCTCCTTGGCGATGGTGACACCGTCGTTGGTGATCAGGGGCGTGCCGTACTTCTTGTCGAGCACGACATTGCGGCCCTTGGGGCCAAGGGTAATCTTCACAGTGTCAGCAAGCTGGTTGACACCGCGCTCAATCGCTTTGCGGGCTTCTTCGCCGTAAATAATCTGTTTTGCCATAACAATAAACCTCCTGAATTACTCAATCACTGCCAGGATGTCGCTCTGACGCACGATGGTGTATTCGACATCTTCGAGTTTGACCTTGCTGCCGCTGTACTTGCCGACCAGAACATTCTGACCGGGAGCGACAATCATGACGACCTCGTTGCCGTCCACCACTCCGCCGGGGCCGACCTCGACGACTTCATAAACCTCGGGCTTCTCCTGCGCGGCGGAAGTGAGGTAGATGCCGGAAGCGGTGCGCTCTTCGGCGGCGTTCTGCTTGAGGACAACTCTGTCTGCTAAGGGTTTGAGCTTCATATCATTAACCTCCAAGTATTATGAAATACAATTTCAGCATCGTTAGCACTCAAAAGACCTGAGTGCTAACGATGCTAATCATACCACAGTTTTGAATTTTTGCAAGGGGGGAAGCATAAAAAATTATAAACTTTTTGTTACATCCGCTCTCACAGTGTGATCGGGGGAATTTCGGCCCCGCTGCCGAGTCCCTTCGGCAGGATCAGGTTCAGCGCCTCCGGGATCAGGTGCATATTGACGGTGGCGGAGTGCATCGCCTCACCGTCGAGGTTGATGACATTCTCTTCATCAAAATCGATGTAGACATCCGTTCCGCGCAGGTGCGTGATATATTCCGGATGCAGGTCGGCTTTTCCCTTGGCATAGTCTCCGATGAGTCTGGCGAGGGTGGGCAGCGATACCCTCTTTACGATATAGATATCCAGCAGCCCGTCGTCCAGCTTCGCGTCCGGTGAAGGGTTGAAGCCGCCGCCGTAATAGCGGCCGTTGCAGACACAGACCAGTGAGTATTTGCCGCTGACCTCCGTGCTGCCGGAACGGATATGCATCTGTGTGGCAATACCCTTGAACACTTCTGCCACGACCGAGACGATGTAGGCTCCTTTTTTTCCGACCAGGGGGATTTTGCTGTACCTGTGCACATTGGTGCCGACGCGCGCATCGATCCCGACCGAGCAGATGCCGGCGCCGTAGCGGCCGTTGCAGGAGATCAGATCGATGACGTGTGTCGTTCCGTCCAGGATGGCATCCAGATCGCGAAACAGCGCCGCGTCGTCGCCGAAGCTGCGGCAGAAGTCGTTCCCGGTGCCGATGGGGTAGGGGCAGACCGAAACATTGGAGCGCATGGCGGCGCCGCCGACGCATTCGTTGAAGGTCCCGTCACCGCCGCAGGCATAGATGCGCAGCTCTTCGCCCGTCGAGGCCTCCGTGATAATCTTTTTGGTGGCGTCCATCGGCCCTGCGGTCACATAGACCTCCCAGGGCTCCGACCGTGTCTGAAAAGCGTTCTGTACGGCGCTGCGGATCTCCGGTGTGGAGTCATGGCCGCCGGCAATGGGGTTGACGATAAACAGATGTTTCATTCCGGGCCTCCGTTTATTTCTGCGCTGTATAATACATGTACAGGTCGCACTTGATCATGCCGTTGTATAGCTTGCGTTTTTTGTCCGCCGGCCTCCCGAAGCAGCGCTCAAACTCCGCGTCGGAAGAGAGCAGGTAGACGCCCCAGGCATCTTTCCCCCGGAGAGCCTCTCCGAACCGACGGTAGATTTCCTCTGCCTGCTGCAGGTCCAGCAGCCTCTCGCCGTAAGGCGGGTTTGTAACAATGACACCGCGCTCGGTGTCCTGTGCAAAGGCCGTCGCGTCGGCAACGGAGAAGCGGATGTATTCCGCAACCCCTGCGCGCTCGGCGTTTTCCCGCGCGAGGCGTACCGCGTTCGGGTCGATATCCGAGGCGAAAATCCGGTAATCCCCGTGAAACTCCGCGGCCCTGGCTTCTTCCCGCGCGTCCTGCCAGATCCGGGGATCAAAGTACCGCCATTTTTCCGCCGCGAAGCCGCGGTTCAGACCCGGCGCCCGGTTGAGCGCGGCGAGCGCGGCCTCAATGGGAATGGTACCGCTGCCGCAGAAAGGATCACAGAAGTCACCTTTCCCGCGGTAACGGGCCAGCTTCACCATGGCGGCTGCCAGCGTCTCACGCAGGGCCGCCTCGATATGGGCCGGCCGGTAACCGCGTTTGTGCAGGGCGGTTCCGGAGCTGTCCAGCATGAGGCTGACCTGGTTTTTGCGGATGGAGAAGCGGATTTTATACGCGGCGCCGGTCTCGGGGAAGAGCTCCAGCCGATAGCGTGTCTTCAGGCGTTCCACCACGGCTTTCTTGATGATGCGCTGACAGTCCGGCACCGAGAACAGCGTCGAATCCAGGCTGTAGCCGGTCACGGGGAAGGCAGCGTCCTTCGGCAGCCAGTCCTCCCAGTTTAAGCGCCGGACGCCCTCAAACAGAGCCTCAAAGCTCTCTGCCTCGAAACTCCCGACCTGAATCAGGACACGCTCGCCGCAGCGCAGCGAGATATTCGCCTTCGCACAGTCGGCAAGGCTCCCGCGGAAGAGAACGCGTCCGTCTTCGGCGCGGACATCCTGCATATTTATGCGTCTGCATTCATCTGCCACCGGGCCTTCCAGCCCGAAGAGACAGGGGATGACACAGGTAAACCGATCAGTGTTGTTAATCATATACTTGCAATTCCGTTTCTGATAGAGGTCTTCTGCGGATTCCGAGATCCGTCATGCTCTTATCATATCGCAAAAATACGCGCTTGTAAACCAAAAGCATGAATTCCCTGTATAAAAAGGAAGCGGAAGTGCGGCTTCCGGCAATTGTAAAAAAACTTTAAATAAACTATTGATTTTTTTTGGACTTCGCAGTATATTATGAGCTGTATTTTAACGGCATTTCTGCACAGAATTTGAGGCTTTCCCACTATGGCATTTGATCGCAGTGAATTCCTGAAGGTCCTGAAGGACTCCTACAGCGCTTATTATTCCATCGTTGAAGATGTGAAAACGGATCTTCCACTTGCCTTCCGTGCGGACTACTCCTCGCGGGATGAGCGGTACTGGCTCGCGAAGAGCATCAAGTACTGGAGCAATGAGAAGAACGAGTACGCTTACGTTTTCTCTGCGCCTTCCTTCACGCCGGAAGAAGTAAACCGCTGCATGGACTGGGCCATTGCCGATATGCTGCCCCGGGTCAAACCCCACGGAGAGCACCAGTGCACCAATGTCAGGACGGTTTTCCTGGTCGATACCGCTACGGAGGAAACCCGCAAGGCGGTTCGGAAGAAGCGCTTTACCAGGAGCTACCACCACGGTCTCCAGGGCTTTACCAATCTTCTGGCGGGCATTACCGAACTCTCCACGCAGAAGACCGTCACCAACCGGGAAGGGCATGAGCTCGTCCCTTATTTCAAGAAGCTATTTGCTGCCAGGGCCTGAGCCACGGCTGCAATTAGTGATATACTATTTTATATTTTTCATCTAAGGAGTGAAAAGTGTGAGCGCATTACTTATTCTCATCATCGCGGTTGTTCTGCTTGCTCTCGGCTATGTCTTCTATGGCAGCTGGCTGGCCAAGCAGTGGGGCGTAGACCCGAATCGCGAAACACCTGCCCACACCAGCTACGACGGTAAGGACTACGTTCCTGCCAACCCCGCCGTACTGATGGGACACCATTTCTCGTCCATCGCCGGTGCAGGCCCCATTAACGGACCGATCCAGGCCGCAGTCTTTGGCTGGGTTCCTGTCTTCCTGTGGTGCGTGCTCGGTGGTATCTTCTTCGGTGCCATGCATGACTTCGGCGCCCTCTTCGCCTCCATCCGTCACAACGGCGGCTCCGTCGGCGAGATCATGAAGGACTCCATGGGCATCAAGGCGCAGCGCCTGTTCATCATCTTTGCGCTGGCCGTTCTGATTCTGGTTATCGCCTCCTTCACGGCGGTCGTTGCCGGAACCTTCGTGTCGGTTGATCCGTCTGCCGCCACCTATACGGCTAACGGTGCAACGGCAATGACCTCCATCCTCTTCATCGTCATTGCTGCCATCTTCGGCTTCTTCGTGTACCGCAAGAACGCCAAGGTCGGTCCTGCCACCATCATCGGCATCATCGGCATCATTGCCATTGTCTTCATCGGCCAGGAAGTCGGCCTGCACTTCAGCCGCACCTTCTGGGTGCTCTTCATTGCTGTCTATGTCACGGTTGCTTCTCTGCTCCCGGTCTGGATTCTGCTCCAGCCGCGTGACTATCTGAGCTCCTTCCTGCTCTACGGCATGATGATCATTGCTGTCGTCGCCATCATCGGCGGCTCCTTCACCGGCGCTGCCACCATGGAAGGCCCCGCTTTCTACGGCTGGAAGAACCCGGCCGGCCAGCCCCTGTTCCCGTTCCTGTTCATCACGGTTGCCTGCGGCGCCTGCTCCGGCTTCCACTCTCTGATCAGCTCCGGTACTTCCTCCAAGCAGATCAACAACGAGAAGGATGCTCAGATCATCGGCTACGGCTCCATGATTGTTGAGTCTGCCCTCGGTGTTATCTCCCTGATCGCTGTCATGGTCGTGTGGAGCCAGACCTCTGCCGGCGGCGGCGACAAGTTCCTCCTCTCCGCACCTCCCACCATCTTCGCCGGTGGTATTGCTACCATGTTCGCTTCCTTCGCGGGCGAGGGGACTTATGCCACCATCTACAACCTGTTTACCCTGGCGGTCTCCGTCTTTGCGCTGACCTCCCTTGACTCCGCTACCCGTCTCTGCCGTTACCTCTTCGCTGAGCTCCTCACTCCGGAAGGAAAGACTCACGAGGATCTGACCGGCGCTGCGAAGTTCTTCACCACCCCGATCGTCTCCACCCTGATCATGGTCGTTATCGGCTGCGGCATGGGCTTCATGGGCCTGTCCCAGATCTGGAGCGTGTTCGGTGCTGCCAACCAGCTGCTCGCCGGCGTTGCCATGCTCGCTGTCTGCACCTGGCTCGGCAAGATCGGCCGCAACAACAAGATGTTCTACTTCCCGATGGTCTTCATGCTCTGCGCTACCATCACTGCTCTCTGCTTCACCATCATCAACGGCTTCAAGGCCATTGCTGCCGGTGCAGAGTGGGGCACCTACTTCCAGGTGATCTGGTCCATCGTTCTGGTTGTCCTGGCAGTCATCCTTGCGGTCACTGCTTTCAAGACCCTGAGCGAGCAGGGAAAGGCCAAGAAGGCATAAGGCATCAACTTGTACCTTCCCTTATAAAAGCATAAACTTTTACGCCGCCCTTTACAGGGCGGCGTTTTTCTTCCTGAAAAGAAACGACCCCCGCCTTGCGGCGGGGGTTCCTATATCTCACAGCGGGATCTCCACCTGTTCGGCGAGCTCCTTGAGCCGGTGCTCGATCTGTTCCGCGATGTCACGGCTCATGCGGGTATTCAGCGCGAGGAAATCTTTGTCCTCGGAACTGAGAAGAATCTTCTCATAGTTTGCCTTGATCCGGCTTCGGATGGCCTGGAGCCGTCTGTCTGAGACACCGTCCCCGCCCGCGAGACGCACACGGGGGATCAGACGGAAGCTCCGGTCGCCGGTTTCGTCTTCTTTGTTCCCGGCTTCCGTATCTTCGCCGGAGACCAAAGCCTTCAGCTTTGCGCTTCCTTTTCTGAGAGGCCGGATGAGGTTGGGCCCCTCAATGCGCGGCAGCGCGCTCCCCAGCGCCATTCTGCGGATGGACAGCGGGAGATTGGCGTTCATGATCTTCTCGTCAATGGCCTTTTTCCCCATAACATGACTCAGGCCAAGGATGAGGAAGGAGATCACAAACCCGATCAGCATCCCCGCAGGGCCTTCACTGATCAGGACGACGCCGCTTCCTCCGCAGAGCATCGCGATCAGGATCGAGATGACCGACTCCGCGAACACGGCTGTCCAGGTGATGCTGTCCCCGTTCAGAACGTCGCGGGCGGCAATTTTCTCCAGAATACGGAAATCGCTTGCAGTCAGCATGGAGGAGATCTCCAGTGACCGGTCCGGCACGTGGTAGCGACGGCAGATCTCGGAGGTATAAGGCTCCAGGTCGTCCGCGACCCGCCGCAGCCACTCGGTGACCGGCTGGTACAGGCAGGCTTTTGCCTCTTCGGAATACAGATAAACTTTAATGCGCTCCTGCAGAGCCTTCTCCATTTCACTGAGCGTCTTATGCGTTCCGTTTACCCAGTCCGTCAGCGCCGGCCGTACCGCCTTCTCCAGCAGGGGATCCAGAAGTGCGTCGAGCGCGGCCTCATACAGCGCGTTCAGGTGTCCGGATACGATGCTCTCGACGGTGTTGGAGGAGATGAGCTTTTCCACCTCCGCGCGGAAGCGCACCAGCTCGTCATCGATCCGTCCGCACCAGGCGAGGCCTCTTGCCACGCTGAACTCCGGCTCCGTGTCGGTATAGATCACTGCTTCCGGGAAGACTTCCTGGCACCACCCGCGGATCTCCTCCATGCGCGAAACGCCGCCCGTCAGGAACAGCAGTTCCGGCTGCTCTGCGCCGATGCTGTCACGCACTTCCCGCAGCCCGTCACAGAAGACCCTGCGGAAGGATTTCCCGTTCAGCTGTTCGCAGGGCTTTTCGGTCAGCCTGCCGGACATCTCCTCATCCATCCAGAGATCCAGAATCACCGGCTCGTCATAGGTGATCAGCAGCGACTCGCTGCAGTCCTGCTCCGCGCGTTTTTCCGCGGGCAGGGAATAATACTTCTCCTTC
Source organism: Oscillospiraceae bacterium (assembly GCA_017448455.1). Classification (GTDB taxonomy): domain Bacteria; phylum Bacillota; class Clostridia; order Oscillospirales; family Oscillospiraceae; genus Limivicinus. The sequence goes on from JAFSLL010000034.1 coordinate 6,963, forward strand.
AGACGACGCGCGTGAAGCTCGCAGTCGACGCGCCAGCTCTCGCTCTCCTCCAGGACCTGGCGGAGGGCCTTTGCTTTTTTGGAGGCGCTGACGCAGGACTCCAGCAGGAGCTCGTCCATCACGCCGCCGCCGAGGGCCACTTCACCGCCGGTACGGATCTCCTGCTCCTTGCCCTTGTTTATATATGCGAAATCGGTCGTAGAGGAGCCGATATCCACCACCAGTACGGTTTTGGAACGCAGGTCGATGTAATCCCGCACGGAATTGGACTGAATCGCGCCGACCATGACCGCCCGCGACTCCGATACCACTTTCGGGCTCGGGAAGCCGATGGTCTCAAAGATGCGCTCATAACGCTCCCTGGCCTCACTGTTCCAGCCCGCGGGGCAGCCGACATAAACGCAGTTGCTCTTCTCGCCGCCTACCAGCGCGCCGTCGGAGCGCAGCGACTCAAACACCCGCGCCGAAAAGTCCCGGATCAGCGCCGCGCTGTCAGACTGCGCGTTCAGAAAGCGGCGCTTGAAGCGCGCAGCGCTCCGAACCGCCGTGGCGGCGGAACGCGCGGCGTTCTCGCCGATGCGGACTTCGCCGTTGCGCATCACGGCCCAGACCGTGATGATTACCTTTCTTCCGTCTACTTCGATGATCTCCGGGCGTTCGCTTCCCTCCGCGCTGACGCGGGCGAGGGTGCTCTCGCCGTCACCCAGATCAAAGCCCCAGAATTGCACGCGTGATCCCCCTTCTGCCCGGACGGACCGGGCTGATTGTGATAGATGCGGGTCATGGATTGCGGATGTTGGCTGACAGACGGCTCTCAGCGGATGTGCTCCGTCGCCCGTCCGACCAGCAGCAGGCTTTCCCCTTTCAGCAGAGCGGGACGCTGTGTCGCGGAGGCATTTTTGGTCGGCAGCAGCTCAAACAGTTCTTCTTCGCCGGGTGTATAATCCCGCAGCTCAATTCCCTGCGCGCGGAGAAAGGCGCGCACCTGCTTCAGCTGTCGCAGCGCATAGTCTCCGTTATCCGCGTAAAGGGCCTCCAGCAGGTCGCCGAAAAGCTTCAGCTCACTCTCGTCGAAGACTTTTTCCTTCTGCGGTGCGTTCTTTTCCGCGGCTTCTTTTTCCCAGCCCTCTGCGAGCGAGCAGAACTCCGCGATTTTCCGATCCATCGTACCTGCTGTTTTCCGCAGTGTGTTCCAGACGCTGTCTGCGTCAATCTCCGTGCGGACCTTTACGCTCCGTTCTCCGTACCAGAGTCTGCCGGATAAAAAGGCGCAGAACACGGCGCAGACCACACAGACGCAGCCGGCGATAAAAGTCTTCTGAACCAGAAGCGCTGCCAGCAGGCAGAAGATCACGCTCATCAGCAGCCCGATAACCGCGCCGGGCTGCAGTTTCCGTTTCGCGATTTCCTTCTTCGCCTGTCCGGCCATCAGCAGCGACAGCCCGTCCTGCGCGGTCGCTGTCAGGCAGTCCGCCATGGCCTGGCGTACCCGGTCTCCGCCGTTCATCGCGTTATAGCGCAGCAGCAGATCACTGTACTGCGATTTCAGCCGTTCCACACTCTGCCGGCGGTTCTGGTCGATATCCATATCCGCGCGCAGCTCATTGCGGATTTTTTCTTCCTCCGCAGTGAGCAGATCGGTCATCCCCGGTTTTTCCACGGAAATCCCTCCTCGCCTGTCCATTCACATTCTTTGTTCTATTATACTGCAAAGTCCCGACCCTGACAATACCTGCCGTATCGCTCCTGAACACGGAAAGGCCACCCTCTTCCGATCGGGAAGGGGATGGCCTGTCAAAAAACCGGTATTCCGATAGGGAGCCTGATTTCACGGTGCTGCAGGGGATAAGCGTGCTTATGTCTGCGGTTCGAAGAACACGGATACAACCAGCTGCTGCAGGGCTGCCTCATCCGGATAAAACTCTGTGAATCTTACACCCGGACGCGCTTCGCCCTCGGTCACCAGGATGCCGTCAAAACGGTAGTCTTTCAGCTGATCGGCCAGCTGCGCCAGTTCCTCCGTGATGAGGTCGGAGGTCATGTAATCCGACATGCTGTTGGCAAGCCTCAGCGCGAAACTGTCGCTGCTGCTGAGGCTGTGGTTCATCTGCTCATACAGACCGGTGATATACACCCGCTGGCGGTTCATGCGGCTGAGGTTGCTCCCATCGCCGACACTCATTCTTGCCCGTACGAAACGGAGCGCCTGCTGCCCGTCCAGACTGACGTCTGCGCCCTCGACAAAAGCCGGATCAACATTGCTCATGTCCTCTTCGATGTGTACCGTCACACCGCCGACCAGGTCGTTCAGAACAGGGATGGCGTCCATCGTCACGGCAAAGTAGTGTTCCACCGGCACGTCATAAAGCAGCCGGGAAACCGCCTGCGCGCTGTTGCGGCAGCTGTCGCGCCCGCCGCTTCCGTAGGTATGCGAAAGGGCCAGCTGTTCCGTTACCGTGCCGGTACTGACGCCGCCGAGACCGAGTCTGCGGATTTCGCACATCGTATCCCGGTTCAGGTGGATGCCGCAGTAGCTCCGGTTTGTCCGGTCCACCACCATCAGCATCAGAAAATCGCACTGCTGGTTGTTGAAGACGGTGTCCGCCGCGTCCTGCCGGGTCTCCTCCGTTTTGTCAATGCCGAGGATCAGATAGGTCTCCAGGTCATCGCGCAGCTGATACCAGGCACCGTCGTAATAGACGGTTACCCGCTCGGGATAGCCGTCGTCTTCCGGTGCCGTGGCGGCTTTTTGCGCCTCTGCCTGTTCATATCGGTAAATGCCAAATAGGCCCCCTCCGATCACCAGAAGAAAAAGGATGATGATCAGAGCGGACCTGTTTGACTTTTTATTGCCGTGACGCGCCTTGCGCATCCGTCAGATGCTTAGTCCTTTACCTTGCGGCTGCTCGCGAAGAACCAGCCGGCAGCACCGGCCAGGACAACAGCGGCGACGATCAGACCGTAGGGGACAGCTTCACCGGTACCGGCGGACTCTGCGGGAACGACATACACGTCGAAGCAGGTGCCTTCGCTCGGATAGGTGACCTTGTCGCCGTCCAGCTTCAGGAAGCTGGAGTCGGAACCGTCAGCCGGGAAGAACAGCACGCCGATCAGGTTGACCAGCTCATCGCCTTCGAAAACGCGGGTGGCGGGGAAGCCGGTGGTGCAGGTGACAAAGTAGGCGCCGCCCAGGCGGACTTCCAGGTCACCGGCAGCAGCAGCGATTTCCTCGTTTGCAGTCTTGACGTCCTCGATGGCCTCTGCCTCTTCGACAGCGGCATCCATGCTTTCCTGCTGCGCTTCGCTCAGGGATGCTTCATCGGCGAGCGGAGTGATGATGAGGCCTTCTTCTTCCTCAGCCTTTGTATCGGCTGCGCCGCCCTGGTAAGCAGCAGTATTGTCACGAGCACCGCCCTGGTTTGCAGGGGTGGTAGGAGTGGTGCTCTGAGACGGGCTGCTCTGCGCAAAGGAGACGACGGAGATGCTGGCCAGCAGCATCACGACGAGCAGGATGGAGACAATCTTTTTCATTTCTTTCTTTCCTTCCTTTCATCCTCTTTCGAGGTAGAATACAGTATTGGGATATCTATGCTCAACCGATCTCTTCGACCAGTTTTGCCAAAACCAGAAAGCGCTGATCCTGATTCTGACTCAGGCAGGTGGACAGAATCAGAATTCTGTCATCCCCGCTGACCTGTACACTGTCATCAAACTGATGATTCATCGTGTGGTAGCTCCGGAGCTCCTGAACGAAACTCGGGATGCTGTCAGGATCGGCAAAATGGGAATACGCGTAGGGAATATGGAGCTTGGTATATTCGCTCGCGCCGAAGACCTCATAGCGCAGTTCCTTCTCCGGGGTATAGACGATCACTTCGCGGTAAGTCTCAAGCGCGCCGCTTTCGGAATAGATCTTCTGCAGCTGGCCGAACATGTCGCCGCTCCGCCGCCGGTGTCCGTAGATCACGGTGACGGGATCGGTGAAGTCCTTGCCGTTATATTGGTACTCCGTAAACAGGCAGCCGTTTTCATCTTCGATGCGGTCTACCGTGTGAGTCAGGTAGTAGTCGTAGTCACCGTTGGAGCTCTGCAGAACCGGGTGGTTGATCTCCGAACCCGGGATATAGAGCCAGGCGTAAATGTCCTCATTCAGCTCCTGCAGAGCCTGAAAATCAATCGGACTTTCATACGCCTCGGTCCGTACACTGCCGCGTTCGGCAACCTGCGTAGTAGCTTGGCGAACAACCAGGGGCTTCTGCGGACCGCGGTCCGGCAGAAACAGAATCAGACACACGATGCACAGAACCAGGGATACGGTACCAAGCAGCAGATAAAGCTGTCTGCGTGTCATAAACCGCCCTCCCGCAGGATCATCTCGCCAAGACTGTCGATTTCCTCCAGCGTGGCGGCCCCCAGCCGTTTTGCGATCATGCTGCGTGCTTCCGCCATGTGCGGCGCGCGTCCGGACATGTTATGCGCATCTGTCCCGAGGAGATGGATCCTTCCTTCCTTCAGCAGCTTCAGCGCCTTGCGGCGGGTGGAGAAGGGGAGAAAGAAGTCCGCGTTTGACTGCATCAGCACACCGAGCTCCAGAAACTCATCCCATACCGAGACGGGCTGCTGGGAATAGTAGCGCTCAATGTGAGCAAACATCAGCGTATATTCCTGACTGTGGGCCAGCTCCCTTACCTCCCGGACCGCGTATTCGGTCCAGTGCTCAAAGGGCATCTCGAGCAGGAGCAGGTTGGTACCCTCCAGACAGAGCTGCGGCAGCTCTTCCATCCGGCTGATGCCGGGGAAGTACAGCACCTCGGCTCCCAGCAGGATCCTCGGCGCGTCGGCCGGCAGTTCCGCCTTCAGCTTCTCAAACGCCTCTTCCCTGCGGAAGAGAAAGCGTCGGACACTGCGCTGCGTCACATAGAAGTGGGAAGTGGCCGCGACGGTGTCGATGCCCTGCCGCTTCATGCTTTCCAGCATCTGGAGGCTCATGGCGACCGATTTGCTCCCATCGTCAATCCCGGGGAGAATATGACTGTGGAAATCGATCATTCGCTTTTAACGCTTTTCTCCGACACTTTCTGTGAATCTTCCGGAACGGTCGGATCAAAGCTCTGACTGGCCGTTTCCTCGAGAGTCACGTCCAGGAATGCCTGCTTTTTGCGGCTGGAAGTGCGGCTTCCGGTTTCGGCGTAATCATAGCCGTAACCGTAGCTCTTTCCGTATTTGCTGCCGTAGTGCTTATAGCTGGATTCACCGACGGAGGCGTCTGTCATGACAAAGCCCAGCACGCGGGCCTCCAGCTTTTTAATCTGGTACATGCAGCTGTCCAGCGCCTTGCGCTCGGTGTAGTTCTCACGCACGGCGACAATCAGGCCGTCTGTCCATTTGGAGATGACCAGCGCGTCCACCACGATGTTGACCGGCGGCAGGTCCAGAATGATGTAATCAAAGATCTCACTGTAGCGCTCCAGCAGGGCGTGCATCCGTTCGGAGCCGAGCAGTTCGGAGGGGTTGGGCGGGATGTCGCCCGCGGGCAGGATATACCAGTTGTCCAGCTGCGCGGACTTGCGCAGGCAGTCCTGCTCACGGTTGAGTCCGGCCAGCAGGTTCGAAAGGCCCGGGGCCGTCCGCATCTCCAGCTTGGTGCCGACGCTCGGCAGACGCATGTCGCCATCAATCAGCAGGACGCGTTTTCCGGTCTGCGCGAAGGTATAGGCCAGGTTCACGGAGGTGGTGGATTTGCCCTCGCCGCGGATGGAACTTGTCACGCCGACAATGCGGCAGGGCTTGTCCGGCAGCGAGAAAAGAAGGTTTGTGCGCAGCAGCTTGTACGCCTCGGACGCGGCAAAGCTCAGTCCGTCGCAGAGCATGGTCTGCTGCTGCTTGGCGCGGGTAACTCTGGAAGAACTTCTGGAAGCGGCCTTGGCAGGCGCTTTGCTTTTCTTCTCGTTTGCTTCAGCCATTATTCCACGCCTCCTCTCTTCATACCCTGAGAGTAGGCGGCAGAGCCGTAATAACCGTACTTTTTCGGGGTTTTTGCGAGCAGATCCGGAATCGTCGCGAGGACAGGCAGATCGTAGTTCTGCAGCAGGTAATCCTCGTTGTGGATCACATCGTCAAAGAAGCTGATCAGCAGGATAATGCCGGAAGAGAGCACAATGCCGGCCAGCAGACCGATCGCCGCGTATTTGATGTAACTCGGCGAAACCCTCGTATGCGGGGTAACGGCATAGTCGACCAGTTCTACCGAGCTGTTGGTTACGATATCGGAGATCTTCTCCGGCAGGATTGACGCGATGGTATTCGCGAGCGCGCGCGCCTCTTCGGGATTCGCGGAAGTCACCGTGACCTCAAAAAGACCGGTCGAGTTTACCGCGCGGGCGGAGACCATTTTACGCAGCTGCTCATAATTATAATGAACACCGCTTTTCTCAATGACGAGCTCCATATTCGCGCGGGACTGCAGAATGGCGACATAGGTGTCGACCAGATCCGAAGCTGCGCTGAGCTCGCCCGTGCTGATGCGCACGGCGCTGCTGAGGGAGAAGGTGCTGTTATTGACATAGAAGAGGGCGTTTGCCTCATATTTCGGTGTGACGAAGAAGCGGGCGTAGGAGAAAAGAAGCGCCGCGAAGAGAATGCCGACCACAAGGATGAGCACCACATGCTTCCATAGAAGCGCAACGACCTGACCGAGGTCAATGTATTCTTCGTCGTTTGTCTGTTTTGTCATCATGGTTTATCCCTTCGCTTGGGAACTCTGTCCCCAGCGTTCATAAATCTCACTGATTTTCGCGTCCAGAGCCGCGATCTGATTTGTCAGTTCGGCACGGCGGGATTCGCGCTCCTGAGAGAGCGTCTCGTTGGCCTCGGCGGTGTCCAGATGGAAACTGTGGGCGGAATCAAAGTTCGCGGAGCGGAACTTCGGCAGCAGCAGCTGCTGCTCCGGGGTCAGACTGTCCAGATACATCTCGTTCATCGTGTCCTTGTCACTGGTGTCGAGATAGATGTACGGCGTAGGTCCGAGCTGCTCCAGGTCATCCAGCGGACTGCTGGTATAAAGCATGTCCTGCCAGCTGTCCAGAATCGCGGTAAAGGAGGCCTTCTCCTCGCTTTCGACGTTCTTGTTTTTGGTCTTGTCCCATACCTCGGAGAAACTCATCAGGAAGCAGAGGTTTGAACCGTCGGTCCGTCCGATCAGTTCCGTATCCGTGGCGACGCCGGTATAGGTCCATGGCATCGCGACCGTCAGCCAGATGTCCCGGCTTGGCGAGCTCACGGTTCCGGTCTGGCCGTTCAGCGCGTTTGTGACCACGGTGGTGATGCCGCAGGCGGTGAGATCGGCGTCCATGCTCTGGTCATAGATATCGTTGGTGAAGTAAATGGAAGTTGGAACCGGAATGCTGCTGGCGCTCAGCGCGTTGGAAAACTGCGTAAACCAGGCCTGAAACCCGTTGGTCCAGGAACCGTCATAAATCAGGCAGACACCCCAGCCGTCGGAGACCAGAGAATTGATGTTGGCTGCACTCAGCTTGTTATAGCCGGTACCGGGAAACAGCCTGTAGTTCAGGCCGATGGTTCCGACCACGCCGCGCTCGCGCATGATGGGGTAGGCTTCCGTGTAGATCTGCGCGCTCAGGTCGGTGAACAGGATTTCGACAGTGCCATAGTCGCGCATGCGGAGAGAATAGTCCGCGTCCAGACTGTTCAGCTCTGCCTGCAGCGCCTCGCGCTCCCGCTCAAGAGGCTCGGCTTCGGTATAAAGATTGCGCATGCGTTCGTTATCCAGCTGTTCCGTGCGGATCAGATAAAGCCCGCCGGCGACCAGAATCGCCAGAACGACAAACAGCGCGATCGCTTTCCGGATTGTCATGCTATTTCTCCATGGAGTCAGAGTCAGAATAAAACTGCATCATATTCTTTGAATATGCAAAAAGGCGCAAAAATACCTTTTGATACGGAATCCATTGTAGCACAGCATGCTGGACCTTGCAAGCGAGATTTTGGAGACAAAATGTAAGAAATTCCGAAGTGTGAAACTCCGGAATTTGTGAAATAATGTCAGTTTTTTGAAATAAAGCCTGCGCAGTTCGCACTTCACAGATCGAGCGCGTTCAGGTCCTCCAGCGTTTCACGCCGCACGGCGACATAGCTGTTTTCTTCGGTCAGCATGACAATCGGCGGACGGGGGAGCCGGTTATAGTTGGATGCCATGGAGTAGTTGTAGGCGCCGGTTGTGCAGACGGCGATGTGGTCACCGCGCGCGGTGTCATCCGGGAGCTTCACGGAGGGCTGGATGATGTCACCGCTCTCGCAGCAGCGCCCGGCAAGGTCGTACACCGCATAGAAGAGGGTTTCGCGGTCGGCGTTGAGCACCGTGTACGGCGCATGGTAGAGCGGATAGCGGGGGTTGTCGGTCATGCCTCCGTCGACGACCACGTAGTATTTGTAGCCCGGGATGCGTTTGACGCTGCTCACCGTGTAAACCGTCATGCCGGCGTCGGCGACGATGCTGCGACCGGGCTCCATCATGAAGAAAGGCAGCTCCAGCCCGAAGGCCGCGCAGCGCTCTTTCAGATGCTCCGCCACGGCACGGATGCGCGCGGGGATGTCGATGCGCTTGTCGGTGTCGAGATAACGCACGCCGTAGCCGCCGCCGACATTCAGCACCTGCGTCACGAACCCGAAGCGCTCGCGGATCTGCTGCATGAAGTCCGTCATCACATCGACCGTATCCTCAAAAACCGTCTCGTCGAAGACCTCGGAGCCGACGTGGCAGTGCAGACCGCGTACATCCAGACCCGGCAGCGAGAGCGCCTGATGCACAAAGGCGAGCGCCTGGCCGGTCTCCATCGGCACGCCGAATTTAACGTCCACGGTACCGGTGTTGACCGACTGGTAGGTGTGCGGGTCGATGCCCGGCGTTACGCGGAGCAGAACCTTCTGAACCGCGCCGCGCGCCGCTGCGATCGCGGAGAGCGCCAGCAGCTCGTCGGGGTTGTCCACGATGAACCAGCCAACTCCGTGATCGAGCGCGTAACTGATGTCTGCGTCGGTCTTCCCGTCGCCGTGGAAGTAGATTTTCTCCGGCGGGAAGCCCGCGGAGAGGGCGGTGTGAATCTCTCCGGGAGAGACGGCGTCAATGCCCATGCCCGCTTCCTTCACGATCGCGTAGATCCGCTTGAAAGCCGCAGCCTTCCCGGCATAGATAGGCATCGCGTTTTCGCCGAAACAGTCCCGGAAACTACCGGTATACAGGCGGCAGTTGTGCCGGATGCGCTTTTCATCCATCAGGTAGAGCGGGGTGCCGTACTGCTTTGCCAGCTCCGGTACGGACCAGCCCGCGAAGCGAAGACTCCCGTCTTCCCCGCGTGTAATATTATTGGAAAGAATCATTGCGTACTCCTCTCTGCTCCTTCGGCGATGAAACTTTGCCGGGCATCGGGGCCGTTACCCCGGCTACGGCCTGTGATCGGCGGTCTTGCCGAAACTATACACAAAAACCCGTCTTCCGTCAAGCGAATCCGGCAGCTGCCCGGTGCAGGCGGACACGGACGAAAAACAGCACTTTACTGCATGTTTCCGTTGACTTCAGGCAGGTCCTATCGTAAAATAGACACAAATACTTCAAAAATATGAAAAGAGAGGGGCAAGATGCATGCTCAAGGATTATAAACGGCCGAAGGAAGAGGACCGTGACAGCCTGAAAGAGGAGATTCGCTCTCTTCGGGAGAAGCTGCTTGCGCAGCAGCAGCAGGTGCGCGAGGCAAAGGTCCCGATTCTGGTTCTGGTCGAAGGCTGGGCGGCTGCCGGCAAGGGCAGCCTCATCAATGAGCTGATCAGCGAGATCGATCCGCGCTTTTACAACGTGGTTTCCCCTGTCGTTCTGCCGGAAAAGGATGAGCGCTATCCCTTCCTCTACCAGTATGCGGCTGCCATCCCCGAAAACGGGAAAATCATGTTCTATGACTCCGGCTGGATGGAAGGCGCGGTGCGCAAAGTTCTCCGGCGCGAAATCACAAAAGATCAGTACCGGGACCGCATTCGCTCGGTCAATGAGTTTGAACGCCAGCTGCGCGACGGCGGCTATCTGGTTCTGAAGCTCTTCCTGCATATTGAGCGCGAAGAACAGCGCAGGCGCCTGAAAAACCTGCGGGACAGCTATGAGACTGAGTGGCGCGTGACGGAGGACGACCTCTGGCAGCACAGAGAATATAAGCTCTTCCGGGAGACGTATGACAGCTTCATGGAGCAGACGGGAAAGACAGTCCCGTGGCATGTTCTCGACGGCAGCGACCGCCGCCGCTATACCCGTGACGCGCTGAAGCTGCTGGTGGAATCTGTCGATCAGGTCCTCAGAGACGGCAAAACCGTCGGCAGGCCCTTCAAGGAGAGCTTTCCGCTCATCAAAATGCAGAAGCTCAGCGAGGTCGATCTCTCTCCGACCATTGAGGAGGAAGAATACCGCAGGGAGCTGAAAAAGCTCCAGAAGCGCCTCGCCGAGCTGCACAACACCGTCTACCGGAAAAAGATCCCCGTTGTGATCTGCTATGAGGGCTGGGACGCCGCCGGCAAGGGCGGCAACATCCGGCGCATCGCCCGCCCGCTGGACCCGCGCGGCTTTGACGTCATTCCCATTGCCTCCCCGCTGCCGCATGAGCTCAACCGGCAGTATCTCTGGCGCTTCTGGACGCGGCTTCCGCGCAGCGGGCACGTCTGCATCTTCGACCGCACCTGGTACGGCCGGGTGATGGTGGAGCGCCTGGAGGGCTTCTGCTCCGAGGATGACTGGAAGCGCGCCTACAATGAAATTAACGAGTTTGAGCGTCAGCTGACCGACTGGGGCGCGGTCGTCCTCAAGTTCTGGATTCACATCGACCAGGATACGCAGCTTGCGCGCTTCACCGACCGCCAGAACACGCCGGAGAAGCAGTGGAAGCTTACCGAAGAGGACTGGCGCAACCGGGAGAAGTGGCCGCAGTACGAAGAGGCCATCGACGAGATGCTGCAGAAGACCAGCACGGAGAACGCCCCCTGGCACATCATCGAGTCCAACGATAAGCGCTATGCCCGCATCAAAACCCTGAAGATTGTGATCAGGGCACTGGAAAAAGCCTGTGAGGAAAGTCTGTAAGGAGCAGCAAAACAGCTGGAAGGAAATATGGCGACAAAAGACAAGAAACCGGAAGAAGCCGAAAGCATTTATATCAACCGTGAACTCAGCTGGCTGAGTTTTAACGAGCGCGTGCTGCTGGAGGCGGCGGATGTGACGGTTCCGCTGCTTGAGCGGCTCAAGTTCCTGATGATTTACCAGTCCAATCTGGAGGAGTTCTACCGCGTCCGGATCGGCATCCTGACGCACCGTGCCCTGCTGGAGCCGGACAAGCGGGATCCGCTCTCCGGCATGCTCCCGGATGAGATTATCCAGAAAGTGGTGGACATCACCCGCGAGCAGCAGCTTCTGGCGGAGAGCGTCTGGAAGGGGATCCGCAGTGAGCTGAAGAAGGACGGGGTGGAAGTCCTGAACTTCAACAAGATCAGCAAGGTCGACGAGCTGATGAGCAAAAAGCTTTTCGGCGACATCCGCGATCTGCTGTTTCCGAAGATCATCGATGTCGGCCAGCCCCTGCCCTTCCTCTGGGGGGAGGAGCGCTACATCGTCGCTTTCCTGGGCCGCGGCGCGATCCAGCAGCTGGCGATCATCCCGACCCAGCGGGTCCCCGCCTACCTGAGCTTTGAGATTGACGGCGTGCAGAAGATCGTCCTGACCGATCAGCTGATCCGGCGCTTTCTGCCGCTGCTGCTGAAGAAGGAGAAGATCATCGAATCCGCGGTGGTCAAGGTCACGCGCAACGCGGACGTCTTCCTGTCCGAGCTGGCCGACCGCAGGGACAGCGACCTGCGGGAGAAGATGTCCACCATGCTGACCAAGCGCAGGCGCGAGACGCCGGTCCGCGGTCAGATCTACGGCCGCATTTCCGACGCGGCGAAGGCGCTGCTCATCAAAAAGCTGCGTATTCCCGAGCGCTGCGTCTTCTATCCGACCGTGCCCTTCGACCTGTCCTTCCGCAGCGCCATCGGCCATCATGAGCACTTCCGCTATGAAGAACGCCGCCCGGTCCGGGAGATCGGCCTGAAGAAGGGCGAATACTTCCGCTATATCGAAAAGCACGATCTGGTTCTGAGCTATCCGTTCCAGAGCATGCTGCCCTTTGTGGATCTGATCTACGAAGCCGCGGACGACCCGGAGGTCCTCTCCATTAAAATTACCCTCTACCGGATGTCCGCCAGCAGCAAAGTGGCGGCCGCCCTCGCCTACGCGGCGGACCGCGGCAAGGATGTCCTCTGCCTGCTGGAGCTGCGCGCCCGCTTTGACGAGCAGAACAACATCGACTATTCCGAAATGCTCGAAGATGCCGGCTGCCGGGTGATCTACGGGCTGCCGAACCACAAGGTTCACAGCAAGCTCTGCCTGATCACGCGCCAGCACGGCGGCAATATCGAGATGATCACCCAGGTGGGCACCGGCAACTACAACGAAATCACCGGCGAGCAGTACACCGACCTCTCCCTGGTCACCTCCAACCCGGCTGCCGGCCGGGATGCCGCGGCGGTGTTTGAAGCCCTCTCCCGCGGCGAGCTTCCTCCGGAGACGCAGTCGCTCTGGGTCGCCCCGCTTGCCTTCAAAAGCCGCGTGATCGAGTTCCTTGACCGCGAGATTGCCAAGGGCGCGGAAGGCCGCGTCTGCATCAAGGTCAACGCCCTGAACAATCCCGACGTGATGGAAAAGCTGATCGAATGCTCCCAGGCGGGTGTCAGGGTCGAGCTCTTCATCCGCGGCATCTGCTGTCTGCGTCCCGGGATCCCGGGCAGGACGGAGAACATCACGGTCCGCAGCGTGGTCGGCCGCTGGCTGGAACACTCCCGCATCTACCGCTTCGGCGAGGGCGAGGACGAGCGTCTGTTCATCGGCTCCGGCGACCTCCTGAACCGCAATCTGGAGCGTCGCGTCGAGGCCTTTGCCGAGATCACGACCCCCGAAACCCGCGCGCAGATCAACGAAGTGCTCACTGCCCTGCGCAACGACCGGGAAAAATCGCGCACCATGCGCCCGGACGGCAGCTATTACCGCGAACCGGGCGGGGAAGGCACCTCCTCGCAGGAGGCCCTGTACCAGTACTTCAGCAGGATCCGCGTCTCGCTGGAGGAGGAACCGGCACCGGCAAAGAGGGAAGCGCTCCGGGCGCTCTCGGACCGCTCCGAAACGACATGGGAGAAACTGAAACGGCTGTTTTTCAGCTGACAGATCAAGAAAAAAGGAGAACAGAAACCATGGCCGAAAGCTACAACATTTGTCTGGACGTCGGCGGAACCAAAGTGCTCGGCGCCATCTTCAACCAGAACCGTGAAATCATCTTCCGCCTGAAGAAAAAGTCCAAATCCGGCTCCTCCCAGAACATCGAAGAAGTGATCGTCAGTGTCGTGGAGGAGATGATCAAAGAATCCGGCATCGACCGGAAGAAAATCCACGCGATTGCCTCCTGCGCGCCGGGGGTCATCGACCAGGACGACGGAATCGTGCTCTTCACGCCGAACCTCCCCATGCGCGACTATGACATGAAGTCTGCCATGGAAAAGCGCTTCGGGGTTCCTTTCTTTGTCGGCAACGATGTCAACCTCGGCGTCCTCGGCGAGTACAAATACGGGGCCGGCCAGGGCTACCGGAACATTGTCGGCTTCTTTGTCGGCACCGGCATGGGCGGCGGCCTGATCCTCAACGGCGAGCTCTACACCGGACACAAGTACAAAGCGGCCGAATACGGCCACATGATCCTCGATCCCGAAGGACCGCTCTGCGGCTGCGGCCAGCGCGGCTGCCTGGAGGCCTTCTCCAGCAAGCAGGGCATGAGCGCCTACATCCGTCAGCAGGTCGGCCGCGGCCGCGAAAGCCTGATGGCGGAAGCGGTGCAGGACGGCGTTTTCCGCAGCAAGAAGCTTAAAACGGCCCTGAAGGCGAAGGACCGCGTCGCGGAAGAGGCCGTGGACCGCGCCTGCCACTATCTGGCGGTCGCGACCGGCAACATGATCAACACCTTCAGCCCGGATCTCGTGCTCTATGGCGGCGGCGTCATTGAGGCGGTCGGAGACCTCTTCCTGCAGAAGATTCTGGCGGAGGTGGACCGCTACTGCATGCCGCAGATCCGCTCTACCGTTGAGCTCAAGATTGCCGCGCTCGGCGACGACTCCGTGCTCTACGGCGACCTCGCCATGATCGAGGGCTGAGCGCCCCGGTCGGGGGCGCCCGGACATGAGAGAAGAAGTCATTGAGATACTCTCCCGCGTCAGCGAGGAGGAAGAGGAGATCCTGCAGGGCCGCAAAGGCATTGACCGCAGCCTCTATATGGACGGCGCGCACGATGTCATCAGCGGGGAGAAGCTCCTGAAGAAGGGACGCCTCATCGCGGTCCGGCCGCATACGCGCTTTATCGCCTTCCCGGAACACACGCATGACTATGTGGAAATCGTCTACATGTGCCGGGGAGAGACCGTTCATCATGTAAACGGGACGGAGATCCGCCTCCGGGAAGGGGAGCTTCTTCTGCTCGGGCAGAATGCCCGCCAGAGCATTGACGCCGCCGGCGAGAACGACCTCGCGGTCAATTTCATCGTCCGGCCGGAGTTCTTCGGCGGAACGCTGCCGTATCTGGGGGAGGAGCCCTCCCCCCTGCGCAGCTTTATTGCCGACTGTCTCTGCGGCGGCAGCGAGAGCGGCTACCTGTACTTCCGGGCGGCCGATCTGCTCCCGGTCCAGAACCTGGTTGAAAACCTCATCTGGACCCTGATCTCCGCGACCCCGAACAAACGCGGTATCCAGCAGATGACCATGGGCCTCCTGTTCGCGACGCTTCTGAGCCATACGGAGCGCCTGAGCGTCTCCAACCCCGAGGAGGAGGTCATCGTCCGCGTTCTCAGCTATGTGGAGGCGCATTACCGCGACGGCAGTCTGACGGAAATTGCGGACAGTCTTCACTATGACATCAGTGTTCTGTCCCGCCTGATCCGATCCCGGACGGGCAAAACCTATACCGAGCTCCTGCAGGAAAAGCGCCTGCAGCAGGCCGCGTGGCTTCTGGATAATACCGACAAAGGGGTGGAGGAGATCGCCCGCGCTGTCGGCTATGAGAACATCAGCTACTTTCACCGTCTTTTTCAGAGCGGCTTCGGCTGTACGCCGCGCCGCTACCGGCTCAGAAAATAAGGACAGTTTTTTTGCCAATTACAGACCTTGCAAAACCCCTTTTATTCCGGTATACTGCTGTCATCCGGGATGAAAGGGGTTTCTGTTTTTTATGAAATACTATCTCGCAGTGGATATCGGGGCCTCCTCCGGCCGCCACATCGTGGGCTGGATGGAAGACGGCGAACTGAAAACCGAAGAGGTTTATCGCTTCCCGAACGGGGTGGAATCCCTGGACGGCCATCTGACCTGGAACATTGAAAGCCTGGTCGGCCATGTGAAGCAGGGCATCGAAGAGGCCCTGCAGCGCTTCGACACCATCGAGAGCCTCTCTGTCGACACCTGGGGTGTTGACTACATTCTCCTGAAGGGAGAAGAAACGGTTTATCCCTGCTATGCCTACCGCGACAGCCGCACCGAAGCGGTGATTCCCGCCGTGCATGAGATCATCCCCTTTTCCGAGCTTTACCGCCGCACCGGCATTCAGTTCCAGCCCTTCAACACGATTTATCAGCTCTACACGGATCTGCTGGCCGGCCGCCTGGAGGGCGTGACGGACTTCCTGATGATGCCCGAATACCTGCTCTACAGGCTCTGCGGCGCGCACGCGCACGAGTATACCAACGCCACAACCGGCGGCCTGGTAAACGCCGCGACCGGCGCCTTTGATCAGGATATCATCGAAGCGCTGGGTCTGCCCCGGCACCTCTTCCACCCGCTGCAGCAGCCCGGCACCGAGATCGGCACCTACAGGGGCATCCGCTGCCTGCTGTGCGCGACCCACGACACTGGCTCCGCGGTGGAAGGCATCCCCATGGAAGGGGAGCAGCCCTACATTTCCTCCGGCACCTGGAGCCTGCTCGGGGTCAAGTCCCCGACCGCCATCACCAACGCCGGCAGCGAGCTTGCCAACTGGTCAAACGAAGGCGGCGTCGGCTATATCCGCTACCAGAAGAACATCATGGGCATGTGGCTGGTGAACCGCCTGCGGAGCGAGCTCTGCCCGGACAAACCCTTCGGGGAGATCGTCGCGGAGGCGGAGGAGAGCAGCTTTGACGGGACCGTGGACGCCAACGCCCAGGCCTTTCTGGCGCCGGAGAGCATGAAGGCGGCCTTCGACAGCGCGCTCGGCGTGAAACCCGTGACCGTCGGTGATTATTTCCGCTGCGCCTACCGCAGCCTCGCGCTGAGCTATATGAACGCGATTGAAGAGCTGCAGCACAACACCGGCCGGCACTATGACCGCCTCTATATCGTCGGCGGCGGCGCAAAGAACGCCTTCCTCAACCGCCTGACAGAGGAAGCGACCGGCAAGCAGGTCATCGCGCTCCCCATCGAGGCAACGGCCATCGGCAATCTGAAAATCCAGATTCAGGCAGACCTGAATCGTTAATTGATCATTTTTACAGGAGGAACCAGGATGTTAGTCAACACCAAAGCGAAAATCGGCGTCTTCTCCATCGCGCTGGGCGCCTATCTGCCCCAGTTCCCGTCCCTTGTGCCGGAGTTTGAAGCACAGTACGCAGACTTCAAAAAGCGCATCCCCGACAGTGTCGAGCTCATTGACGGCGGCATCGTCACAACCAAGGAGCTGGCCATGGCGGCCGGCGACAGATTCCGCGCGGCGGATGTGGATCTGGTCATTCTCCAGCTGCTGACCTACGCGACGAGCTACAACATGCTCCCGGCGGTCCGCGATCTGGACGTGCCCGTGGTTCTGGTCAACCTCCAGAAGAAGAAAGCCCCCGACTATGCCAACACCGACACCGCGACCTGGCTGGGCGAGCTCTATGCCTGCGGTGCCGTGGGCGAGATGGTCGCGGATCTGGAGCGCGCCGGCAAGCGCCACGCGGTCATTACCGGTGTTGTGGAAGGCGGCGACCCCGAGGTCGACGCGGAGATCGCCGACTGGTGCCGCGCCGCGCAGGTGCGCCGGAGATTCCGCGATACGAACCTCGCGCAGATCGGCCGTCCGTACCCCGGCATGATGGACCTCTATATCGACGAGACCAACCTCTATCACCGGATGTTCCTCTACACCAAGCAGTTTGACTGGGAAAAGATGTGGGCCATCGCCGACAACATCACCGATGAGGAAGCGATCCGTGCCAAAGCACAGGACATCCTCGACACCTTCGACATCGAAGGCGGCGGCACAGTCGAAAAGGTCTGGGATATGGCCAGATACGTTGTCGCTTTTGAGCAGTGGGTAAAGGACGAGCAGCTCGGCTTCGTGGCCTCCCACTATGACGGCTTTGCCCAGGGCGTGGCAGGCAAGCTCGACTCCATGCTGATCCCGGCCTTCTCCATGCTCATCAAGCAGGGCACCGCCTGCGCGGTGGAAGGCGACATCAAGGTCGCCATGGCCATGTCGATCCTCAAGACCATTTCCGGCATGGGCCAGCTCAGTGAGATGTACTCCATCGACTTCCCCGAGGACATCTGCATCATCGGCCACTCCGGCTCCGGCGACGCGGACATCTCGAAGGCAAAGAAGCCGACCATGAAGATCGTCCCCGTCTTCCACGGCAAGACCGGCGGCGGCTACCTGACTCAGTTCTATCCCGCCGAGGGCCCCGTGACCTATCTCGGCATCACCCAGGACCGTGACGGCCACTTCAAGTTTGTCGTTGCGGAAGGCGTCAACGAGCCCGGCCCCATCTTCACCTTCGGCGATACCAACATGCGCACCCGTTTCACCTGCGGCGCGCGTGACTTCTGCAACCGCTGGAGCGAGGCAGGTCCCACCCACCACATGGCAGCCGCCTCCGGCCGCTGGATCGACACGATCCTCAAAGTCGCGAAAATCTTTAATGTCCCCGTGGACGTGATTACAAGATAAGGAGAATGAATATGAAAGTACTGGATGCGGAATTTGTAAAAGGCTTTATGCGCATGGCGGACGACGGCTGGCTGCAGGGCTGGCACGAGCGCAACGGCGGCAACCTCAGCTACCGGATGAAACCGGAAGAGGTGGAAGAGGTCCGCGAGGAGCTGGCTCCCCAGGAGTGGCGCCCCATCGGGACTAGTGTCCCCAAACTCGCCGGCGAATATTTCCTCGTCACCGGTTCCGGCAAGTATTTCCGCAATGTGACCATCAAGCCCGAGGATTCCTTCTGCATCATCGAGCTTGACGGCAAAGGCGAGAACTACCGCATCTGCTGGGGTCTGGTCAATGGCGGTCGCCCGACCAGCGAGCTCCCCAGCCACCTGATGAACCACGAAGTCAAGGTCATTGCGACCAACGGCAGACACCGCGTGATTTACCACTGCCACCCGGCCAACACCATTGCGCTGACCTTCGTCCTGCCCCTGACCGATGAGGCCTTCACCCGCGAGCTCTGGGAGATGGCCACCGAGTGCCCGGTCGTCTTCCCGGCCGGTGTGGGCGTTGTCCCCTGGATGGTTCCCGGCGGGCGCGACATCGCGGTTGCGACCTCCGAGCTCATGAAGAAGTACGACGTCGCCATCTGGGCGCACCACGGCATGTTCTGCTCCGGCGAGGACTTCGACCTCACCTTCGGCCTGATGCACACGGTGGAAAAGTCCGCCGAGATCCTGGTCAAGGTCCGCTCCATGCAGCCCTATAAGCGCCAGACCATCGAGCCGGACGACTTCCGTCACCTGGCGAAGGACTTCAACGTCTCCCTGCCCGAGCAGTTCCTCTATGAGAAGCACTGAGCTTCCCGCGTTATCCCCCTGACAGCTTCAATTTGATATATATAAGGAGAAAAAAAGAAAATGGCAAATCGCATCGTTCTGAACCCTGTATCCTATCATGGCGCCGGCGCCGTCAAAGAGATCGGCACCGAGCTCTCCGCCCGCGGCTATAAGCGCGCCTTCATCGCGTCCGGCCGTCACGTTGTCAAGTCCGGCGAGATTAAGAAGATCACCGACGTCCTGGATGAGATCGGCGTCGCCTACACCTTCTACACCGACATCAAGCCCAACCCCACCATCGAGAACGTCCAGAACGGCGTCAAGGCCTTCCAGGAGTTCGGTGCTGACTGCATCATCGCTGTCGGCGGCGGTTCCGTCATGGATACCTCCAAGGCCATCGGCATCATCATCAACAACCCCGAGTTCGCCGACGTCCGCTCTCTGGAGGGCGTTGCCCCCACCAAAAAGCACGCCGTCTTTACGGTTGCCGTTCCCACCACCGCCGGCACCGCCGCGGAAGTGACCATCAACTACGTCATCACCGATGTTGAGAAGAAGCGCAAGTTCGTCTGCGTCGATGTCAACGACATCCCCGAAGTCGCCGTTGTCGACCCCGAGATGATGTACTCCATGCCCAAGCCCCTGACCGCCGCCACCGGCATGGACGCCCTGACCCACGCCATTGAAGGCTACATCACCAAGGGTCACTGCGCCATCTCCGACATGTTCCATCTCGAAGCCATCCGCCTGATCGCGAAGAGCCTGCGCGCCGCCGTCGAGAACGATCCCTGCGGCCGCGAGGGCATGGCGCTCGGTCAGTACATCGCCGGCATGGGCTTCTCGAACGTCGGTCTCGGCATTGTCCACTCCATGGCGCACGGCCTGTCCGCCCTGTATGACACCCCGCACGGTGTCGCCGGCGCGAGCCTGCTCCCGCTCGGCCTCGAGTACAACCAGCCGGTTTCCGGCGAGCGCTACCGCGCCATCGGCCGCGCGATGGAAGTGCCCTACATCGACAGCATGAACGATGAGGACGCGGCCAACGCCACCATCGCAGCCGTGAAGAAGCTCGGAGCCGATGTCGGCATCCCCGCCGACCTCAAGGAGATCGTGAAGGAAGAGGACGTGCAGTTCCTCGCCGAGAGCGCCTTTGCCGACGCCTGCTGCCCGGGCAACCCCCGCGACACCAGCGTGGAAGAGATTGTCGCCCTGTATCACAGCCTCATGTGATCCGACGCTTGACAACACACAGAATACTGATATAATCCCTGACGGGGCGGCAAACTCTGCCGCTCCGCTTTTTATCCGGCAGGGGGTGCTTCATGAGCCGTTTTGCGGTTATTTTCGATATGGACGGGGTGATTTTCGACACCGAGAGGCTGGCACTGCAGCTCTGGACGGCTGCCGCGGAGGAGTGCGGCATCCCCGAGGTGGTGGAGCAGTACCACCGCTTCATCGGCGTGACGGTCGTCCGCACGCGGGAGATTCTGCGCGAGCTTTACGGCCCGGACTTCTCGGTCGCGGACTTTGAGGCCGCCATCCGCCGGCACTTCGAGCGCCGCTATGCGCGCGAAGGCCTCCCGGTCAAGCCTGGCGCGGAGGAGATCCTCCGCTTTCTGCGGCAGGCGGGGATCCCGACGGCGCTGGCTTCCTCCACCCTGACCGCCACCGTGACGCGGGAGCTGCGCGACGCGGGCTTCCTGGAGTATTTCACGGTCGTGGTCGGCGGGGATCAGGCAACCCGCAGCAAACCGAACCCGGATATTTTCCTCCGCGCAGCGGAGCTGCTCGGCATGGAGCCCGCCTCCTGCTGGGTGATCGAGGACTCCTTCAACGGCATCCGCGCGGCGCACGCCGCCGGCATGCATCCCCTGATGGTTCCGGACCTGCTGCAGCCCACGGAAGAGATCCGAAATCTGGCGGAACGGGTCTTCCCCTCCCTGCGCGAAGCCCAGGCATTCCTGAGTACAGGGGACGGTTCTCTGTGTTCACAGCGAACACAGAGAACCGTCCCCTGTGCTCTGGGCGCTCCCGCGTTCAGCAGACAACTTCTCGGAGGATAACACATGCACAGATACATCGGGGATCGGGCCTTTTACCGGCGGGTTTTTACCGTGCTGGTGCCGATCCTGATCCAGAATATCATCACCACCTTTGTCTCCCTGCTCGACAACATCATGGTCGGGCAGGTCGGCACCGAGCCCATGAGCGGCGTCGCGATCGTCAACCAGCTGATCTTTGTCTTCAATCTCTGCGCGATCGGCGGCATCTCCGGCGCCGGCATCCTGACGGCCCAGTACTACGGCAAGGGGGATCAGCAGGGGATCCGCTATTCCATCCGCATCAAGCTCTTCATTGCCGTCGGCGTTCTTCTCGTCTTCGGTCTGCTGCTCCTGCGCTTCGGAGAGCTCTTCATCGGACTCTTCCTGCATGAGAGCGGGGGAGAACTGGACCTCGCCGCGACGCTCGAATACGGAAAAGCCTATCTGAACGTCATCCTCCTGCAGCTGCCGCCCTTCGTTGTCAACATGATGTATGCCAGCACCCTGCGCGAGACCGGGGAGACGCTTCTCCCGATGAAGGCCGGGCTGATCGCGGTTTTCGTCAATCTCGTCTTCAACTACATCCTCATCTTCGGCAAGTTCGGCGCGCCGGCGCCCGGCGTGGTCGGCGCCGCCGCCGCGACGGTCATCGCGCGCATCGTGGAGATGGGCATCGTTGTGATCTGGACCCACCGTCACCGGGAGCGCAATCCCTTCATCGTCGGCGTTTACCGGAGCCTTCATGTTCCGGCCTCCGTCGTCCGTCAGGTCGCCATCCTCGGCATTCCGCTGATGATCAACGAGCTGCTCTGGTCCGGCGGCATGACCACGCTGAACCAGTGTTACTCGGTGCGCGGGCTTGAGGTCGTCTCCGCGATGAACATCTCCTCCACCGTCTCCAACCTGTTCTTCAGCGCCTTCATCTCCATGGGCAATGCCATTGCCATTCTGGTCGGGCAGACTCTCGGCGCCGGCGATCTGGAGCGTGCCGTGGACGAGGACCGCAGACTGATCGCCTTCTCGCTGGCACTCAGCGTTCTGATCGGCGGCGTCCTGGCGCTGACGGCGCCGTTTGTCCCGCGGCTGTACAATACCATCCCGCAGGTACGGCAGCTCGCGACCCGGATTCTGCTGGTCGGGGCCCTGCTGATGCCCACCCATTCCTTTACCAACTCCTGCTACTTCACGCTGCGCTCCGGCGGCAAGACCCTCATCACCTTCCTCTTCGACAGCGGTTCCCTCTGGGGCCTTTCGATCCCGGTCGCCTTTATCCTCTCCCGCTTCACCGCGGTTCCGATCGTGCCGATGTACGCCATCGTGGAGAGCCTGAACCTCATCAAATGCGCCATCGGCTATGTCATGGTCCGTCAGCGCCACTGGGTAGTCAACCTAGTCGCCGATTAGCGCACAGGAGCGCACAGGGGACGGTTCTCTGTGTTCA
>JAFSLL010000003.1 GCA_017448455.1 Oscillospiraceae bacterium
CCGCCTGGTCATGAACGACACCAAGATCACCCCCAACTCCGGTCCTGCCGGCGGCTCCCGCTCTCAGGTCATGTCCGGCAACGCCTGCCGCCTCGCCGCTGAGGCTCTGCTTGCCGAGATGAAGAAGGACGACGGCACCTGGAGGACCTACGACGAGATGGTCGCCGACGGCAAGAAGCTGAAGGTTGAGGGCAACTGGGTCACCACCTACTGCGCGGATCATCCCGTTGATCAGGATACCGCCCAGGGCGAGCCGTTTGCCACCTACATGTACACCATCTTCCTGCCTGAGGTCTGTGTCGACACCCAGACCGGCAAGGTCAAGGTTGAGAAGTTCACCTGCGTCGCCGACGTCGGTACCATCATGAACAAACTGCTCGTAGACGGCAACTTCTACGGCGGTCTTGCCCAGGGCATCGGCCTTGCGCTGACAGAGGACTTCGAGGATCTCTCCAAGCACACCAGCCTCCTGAAGTGCGGCATCCCGTACATCAAGGATATCCCCGATGACATCGAGCTCCATTATAACGAGACTTACCGCCCGAACGGACCTTACGGTGCCGCCGGCTGCGGCGAGGCCCCGCTGGATGCTCCTCACCCGGCTGTCCTCAACGCCATCTTCAATGCCACCGGCGCCCGCGTCACCCGGATTCCGGCCACCCCGGACAAGGTTCTCGCCGCGCTCAAGGCTCTCGAAGAGTAATCTTTTCAAACAGGAAACGCAATGCTATCATGGGGGTGCGGAGCGACGCTCCGCATCCCCAGTTTTCACACGCAGGAGGCGAAGGCCATGATAACGGCGAAAATTCCCGAGCGCGGTTCGACCCACGTTTATAAAGTCAATAAGATATCCAGGGAAGAGATCGAGAGCATGGCGGAGCGCTGTGTCTATGAACAGCCCGCCTTCTGTGCTGCGGCATGTCCCTTTAAGCTGGACACGCGCGCCTTCCTTCAGGCGGCAGCGGCCGGAAACTTTAAGAAGGCGCTGCAGCTGTATGAGAAAATCGCCCCTTTCCCCCTGATCCTTTCTGCCGGCTGCGACGCGCCGTGCGAGGGGAAATGCCGTCTTGCGGAGATCGGCGAAGGCGTGGCGGTCCGGGCGCTGGAAGAAGCTGCTGCCCGCTACGGCGGCGTCTCCAGAAGCGGCGGTGTCTTCCGCATGAGGAAGAAAAAGACGGTGGCCATCTTCGGCTCCGGCCTCTTTGCCCTGCTTCTGGCGGGTGAGATTGAGAAGAAAGCCTACCCGATCACGGTTTTCTGCGCTGAGCAGGATCATGCGGCTTTCCTGCGCGCGGCAGCCCCCTTCCTGGATGAGGAAGCCTTCGCGCTGGAACTCAAACGCCTGAAGACCAAGGACATCTCCTTCGCCTTCGGCTGCGAACTCACGCAGGTGTATTTCGAGGAAAAGCGCGCCGCATTTGATGTCATCTGTCTTTCGGAAGACCTTCGCGGGGAGATGTTCCCGGAGGCGGTCTGTCCACCCGATACGCTGTACTGCGAAAATGAAAAGGTGATTTCCGGATTCGGCGGCAGCGTGACGGCCTGCGCGTTTGACGCGAAAAAAGCCGCGCTGTCTGTCGACCGCCTGGCGCAGAATCTCGATCCGCGCAGCAGCCGTGGACAGGAGGGCGCGACGGAATCGAATCTTTATACCGACCTTTCCGCCGCGGTGCAGCTGCGCCGCGTCGTTCCGGCGGGAGAGCACTATACCCCGGACGAAGCCGCCGCCGAGGCCGGACGCTGCATCCAGTGCCGCTGCGAGGAATGCCTGAAGACCTGTGCCTTTCTTCAGCATTACAAAAAGCACCCCGGCCTGCTGGCCCGCGAGATTTACAACAACACCCAGATTATCATGGGTGACCACCAGCTCAACAAGACCATGAACTCCTGCACGCTCTGCGGACAGTGCACGGTGGTCTGTCCCAATGGTTTTGACATGGCGCATGTCTGCCGCGTGGCAAGACGGAATATGGTCTCGACGGACAAGATGCCGCTCGCGCCGCACGAGTTTGCCCTGCTCGACATGCTCTTTTCCAATGAGGAAGCGTTTCTGTGCAGGCCTCAGCCGGGTTATGAGACCTGCCGCTATGTCTTTTTCCCGGGCTGTCAGGCGACGGCGGTCGCGCCGGAGACCGTGAAAGCGGCCTACATGGATCTCTGTGACCGTCTCGAGGGCGGCGTGGCGCTGATGCTTGGCTGCTGCGGCGCGATCGCCGACTGGGCGGGGCGCGATGAACTGAGCGACCGGACACGGGCGCTCCTTGACCGGGAACTGAGCAAACTGGGGGATCCGATCGTGATCGCGGGCTGTCCCACCTGCAAAAAAGAGCTGGGCTGGCGGGAGAACACCGATATCATCGGCATCTGGGACGTGCTCCTGCGTATCGGGCTGCCGGGAGGCGGACAGGCGCTCGAGCGCCCTGCTGCGATGCACGACGCCTGCGGCGCGCGGGGGGAGCCCGGGACCCGGGAGGCCATCCGTGAGATTGCGCGACAGCTCGGCTGCACGCTGGAGGAGATACCGGACAGCGGCGACCGCGCGCCGTGCTGCGGCTACGGCGGTCTCACCGCCTACACCAACCGCGAAGTCGCGGCGGAGATTACGGAAAAATGCCTGGAGCGTTCCGACGCACCGTTTATCTCATACTGTATGGCCTGCCGGGACCGTTTCGCCAGACAGGGGAGAGAATCCCGGCATATTCTGGAACTGGTTTACGGCACGGATGCCGGAGCGCCGCCGGACATCAGCGAAAAGCGCCGGAACCGGCTGCTGCTGAAGAAGGAGCTGCTCTGGGAACTCTGGCAGGAGGAGACAGCGGATATGAAACTGGACTATGAACTGAACTATACCGACGAAGCGCGGCGAATGATGGACGACCGTATGATTCTCACGGATGACGTGATTGCGGTTCTTGAGGATTATCGAGAGACCGGAGAAGCGGTTCTTGACGCGGAATCCGGCCTGCTGGTTGCCCGCAGGCGGGTTGGCAACGCCACCTTCTGGGTGAAGTTCAGCCGGGAAGATGAAAACCGGATTACGGTTCATCGGGCCTGGAGCCATCGTATGACCGTCATTAAGAGGGAGGGATAAGCCGTGGCAGCGGAAAAAAACTATTACACCGTAGATCCCCTTGGGAAGCTTCGCTGTGTCAAATGTGATGTCCCGCTGGTAAAGGGAAAGGCAAAGTTCATGTACCTCGGAAACGGATTTCCCGTGGAGCTCCCGGTCTGCCCGGTCTGCGGATTTGTGTATGTGCCGGAAGAGCTGGCGCTGGGCAAGGTCGCCTCGGTGGAGCGGGCCCTGGAGGATAAATGAACGGGCATCCCGGCGGTCCGGAACATACCGCGCATATGCTCGACCTGGCGGCCCTTCCGGCGGGAGCCCGCGTTCTCGATATGGGGGCGGGCGCCGGGGAGGCGCTTTCCCTGATGCGGGAGAGAGGGCTCTCCGCCGAGGGGATTGACCTGCAGCCGCGCTCTTCTCTGGTGCGGCAGGGGAACATGCACTGCACGGGAGAAGCGGACGCAGTCTATGACGCGGTATTCAGCCAGTGCGCGTTCTGGTGTTCGGGCGATCCCGACGCGGCGTGCCGCGAAGCGTGGCGGGTTCTGAAGCCGGGCGGCCTGCTGATCATGAGCGATGTGTTTTTTGCCGAGCCGGTTTTCCCGGGCTTCACGGTTCTGCGGGAAGAGGATCTGACCACGCTGTGGCGGGAATACTATCTCGAAGCCCTCTGGCGGGAGGAGACAGAGCCTGTCTGCCTGCCGCGGGGCAGATGCACTTACCGGATTGTACTTGCGAGAAAGGAGCAGACAGCAAATGGATCTGTTTGACCGGATTATGGAACTGAGCCGCTACGGCTATTTCTGCAGTCAGATTCTGGGGATCCTCGCACTGGAGGTTGCCGGGGAGGAGAATCCGGATCTGGTAAAGGCGATGGGCGGCCTCGACGGCGGTGTTGGTTACTCCAAGGGCTGCTGCGGCTGCATGACCGGCGGCGCCTGCGTGATTTCATACTTCACCGGCAAGGGCGGAGCTTTCGAGCACGAAAGTCCCGCGCACAAACCGGCGCTGGCGGAGTTTACGCAGTGGTTCCAGGACGAGATAACCGCCGACTACGGCGGCATCAACTGTGAGGATATTATCGGCACCAACCCTGCCAAACGGGTGGAGTACTGCCCGCAGATCATCGCGGCAAGCTTTGAGAAATGCATGGAGATTCTTCAGGAAAAAGGGCTGGTGTAAGACGGAGGAACACATGAAGCGAAGCAGAATTGACAGCTTCATTATGCAGCAGGAGGGGCTGGAGAGCCTCTCCCGGGATATCATCAGAGCGATTCAGCTGAAGAAGCTGAATCGCCTTTTGTCGCTCGAGAAGGAACGGAACGGCTATTACCGGGATCTCCCCGCGTGTCTGAAGTCTCTGGATGAGCTTGCGACGCTGCCCTTCACCACGGACGAGACGCTGGCGCATCAGGCCGGACAGCTCCTGCTGCTCTCCCAGAGCAGGATCCGGCGGGTGCTGTCGGACGCGACCTCCGGCACGACCGGTGCCGCGAAGCGGGTTTTTTATACCGAGGCCGATCTGGAGAATACCGTCCGGCTGTATCGGGCGGGTCTGGGCGAGCTTGTTTTTCCCGGCGACCGCGTGATGATCTGTTTTCCGTTTTCCGGGCCGCAGGGCCTGGGCGAGCTGATCGCGGAGGCGGTCTCCCGTCTCGGCGCTGCGCCACTGAAGCTTGGCTGCGGGCTCAGCTATGGCGAATACGCCGACGTGATGGAGCGGGAGAAGCCGGACTGCTTCGTCGGGATGCCGGTGCAGCTCCTCTCCCTCCTTCGCGTCTGCAGCAGGGGCAGCCTCCGCCGCGCGCTGGTGAGCGGGGATGCCTGCCCGGACGCGGTGATTCACTGCTGTGAGGACCTGCTGGGGAGCAGACTGTTTCCGCATTACGGTTCCCGCGAGATGGGAATGGCCGGCGCGATTACCTGCCCTGCGCACGCGGGGATGCATCTCCGGGAGAACGACATCATCGCGGAGATCGTCGACGGATACGGACGCGTCCTGCCGGAGGGGGAATTCGGCGAACTGGTGATCACCACCATCGGGATGGAGGCCCTGCCGCTGATCCGCTATCGGACGGGGGATTACACGCGCGTCCTTCCCGGCGTCTGCCCCTGCGGAAGCGAAGTTCTCCGCCTGGACAGCGTTACCCGTCTGGGACAGGAACAGGAGATGGCGAGGCTGGACGGCGCGGTCTTCACGCTGGAGGAAGTCGTGGACTGCCGTGTGAAGCTGGACGGCGCAGCCTGCGCGGTGGAGGCGCTGGTCAGAGACACGCTGTCGGCGGCGAGGCTGACTGCCGCGGTGAAGTCGGTTTTCCCCGAGCGGGAAGTCAGCGTGTCCATCCGAAGCGTGCTTCCGGAGGATCACGCGCTGTACCCCGGCAAACGCGTGTGCCTCTCTTCCTGATGACAATCCATCTTCCGATCATGAAAGAACAATCGCCCGATACGACGTGTGCCGTACCGGGCGATAGTGCATGTTCGGATATTCTTTACAGGGAGAAGTAGTCTTTGACGGCGGCAGGGGAGCCGGCGACCACGCCGCACTTGCTCCCGTCCTGGGACAGCGGAACGCCGTCCGGGGACGTGCAGACCCCACCGGCTTCTTTCACGATCAGCTGGCCGGCGGCATAGTCCCAGAATGAAAGCTGCAGCTCAAAGAACAGCCCCGCGCGTCCTGCTGCGACCGTGCAGAGATCCAGCGCGGCAGCGCCTTCCCGGCGAAGATCCAGACCGGCGTCGAACAGCTTTCTCGCCAGAGAGAAGGTGCGGTCTGTCAGAGCCGGCTGGTAGGGTGCGGTGCCGAAACAGACGATGCTGTCGGCGAGCCCCGTGTCCGTCACATGGATGGCTTTCCCGTTGCATTCGGCGCCGCCTCCCGCAATGGCGCTGAAGAGCTCATCGGTATAGGGGTTGTAAATCATGCCGACGCGGACTTCACCCTCCTCCATATAGGCGACGGAGATGCAGCTGTGCTTCAGTCCGTGGACAAAATTCATCGTGCCGTCGATCGGGTCGATGATAAAGACCTGCTTCTCATCCAGCCGGTCCTGTTCATCCATCTCTTCGCAGAAGAAGTGGGCGCCCGGAACCGCGTCCGACAGGAGCGCGATGAGCGTTTCCTGAACGCGACGATCATATTCGGTCACGACATCGCGTTTCCCGGTTTTCGTTTCCGCGAGAATGCCATGGGCCTGCAGAATCAGCTCTGCCGCCTCCCGGACGGCGGATTCCATGATCCGGCGGATCTGCAGCAGATGGTTTTCTTTCATAACGGACCTCATTTCCATAACAGATCGGATTTCTTCGCGGAACACGATACGCCGCGAAGATCCTTTTGTCAAGATGAAATAGTCCCTTCCGGAAGCGGTTTTCGGCAAAATGACGTTTTTGGAGAAATCCTTGCAACGAATACTTTGTTATAGTATGATGGAAACGCTAACTGTCAAAAAAACATATAGGAGGATCCCGTATGAAGTTTGAAAAGAAAGCGGTCATTTTTGACCTCGACGGCGTCATCTGTTTTACGGACCGGTACCATTATCTGGCCTGGAAAGCCCTGGCGGACCGTCTCGGCATTTACTTTGACGAGAAGATCAACAACCGGCTGCGCGGTGTCAGCAGAATGGCGAGTCTGGAGATTATCCTCGAGAGAGCGGACAGGGAATACAGCGAAGAGGAAAAAATCGCTTTCGCGACGGAGAAGAACGACCTCTACCGCGATCTGCTGAAGAACATGTCTCCCTCGGATCTGACGGATGAAGTCAAGGACACCCTGAATGAGCTCCGCCGACGCGGCTATCTGCTGACCATCGGATCCTCCAGTAAGAACACCAAGTTCATTCTTGAGCGCATCGGCCTTAGGGATTTCTTTGACGCGATTGCCGACGGCACGGATATCACCAACTCCAAGCCGGATCCGGAAGTCTTCCTGAAGTCCGCCGCGAAGGTCGGGGTGGATCCCGCGGACTGCGCGGTAGTGGAAGACGCCAAAGCGGGCATCCAGGCGGCGAAAGCCGGCGGTATGACGGCGCTTGCACTGCACGGCGATGCCGAGAACTGCGGGGAAGAGGACTATAACCTCGTGGACTTTGCCGATCTGCTGAATATTCTGTAACAGAGGCTGTGTATGAAACCGTATGTATTTGGTGTAGACGTCGGGGGGACGGCCATCAAGCTCGGCTTTTTCGGGCCGGAGGGCAAACTCCTGAAAAAATGGAAAATCCCGACGAGAATTGAAAACAGCGGATCCCACATCCTGCCGGATATCGTCTCCGAGATGGAAAAAACGCTTGCCGCTGCCAATGTCGACTGGGCTGATGTGGAAGGCGTCGGCATCGGCATTCCCAGCCCGGTAACGGAGGACGGGATTGTGCTGCGCTGCATCAACCTCGACTGGGGTGTCTTTTCCATTCCCGAGCGCCTTCGGAAGCTCCAGCCGGCAATTCAGAGAATCCGCGTTGCAAACGACGTGAACGCCGCAACGCTCGGTGAGATGAAGCATGGCGGCGGCAAGGGCAGAAACAGCATTGTCATGGTGACGCTCGGAACCGGCATTGGCGGCGGCGTGATCGTCAACGGGAAAATGGTATTCGGCCGGAGCGGAGCTGCCGGCGAGATCGGTCATATCTGCGTCAATCCGGATGAGACCGAACGCTGCCGCTGCGGTCACCGCGGCTGTCTGGAGCAGTACTGCTCCGCGACCGGCCTGCTGAAGATGACCAGACGGCGCATGGCCCAGAACCCGGAGGAAGAGACGGTCCTGCGGGATATGACGGACTTCACCGCGAAGGACATCTGCGACGCCGCGCGGGACGGGGATTATGTAGCCAACGACATGCTCAAGCGCCTGGGCAGGCGTCTGGGCATCGCCCTGAGCGCGGTCGCTGGCACGGTCGACCCCGATGTGATCCTGATCGGCGGCGGCCTCTCCAGCGCCGGCGATATCCTTTTTGACAAGATCATCACCTATTACCGCACGTACGCGTTCCATGCCTACCAGGATACGGAGTTTGCGCTGGCAAAGCTCGGCAACGATGCTGGGATTTACGGCTGCATGGAAATGGTATACCTTGCGGCAATGGAAGAGGAGCAGGAAAACGACTGAGTGCCCTGCTGAAACGGGAATTGAGAAGGAGCGAACAGAATGGGAATGGACTATAGTCGGATCCGGGACTGGATTCTGGCGGAAGACCGATTTGATCCGAACCACCTCGGAAAATGCGAAGCGATCATGTCGCTCGGGAACGGCTACCTGGGCATCCGCAGCGCCACGGAAGAAAAATATCTGAACGAGACCCGTGATCTTCTCATCAACGGGACCTTTAACAAATTTGACCCGGGAGCGGTGACAGAGCTTCCGAACGCCGCGGATATGATCGGGATTGAGATCCGCGTCAACGGGGAGCGCTTCGACCTGGAAAAGGGAAGCGTCAAATCCTATGTCCGTGAACTCAATATCCGCACGGCGGAGCTGCGCCGCGCGGTGACCTGGGTATCCCCGAAGGGAGATGAGGTGGAGCTGGAAGCGCGGCGCGTTGTCTCGCTGGAGCGTCTTCACGATTTCGCTTCCTGTGTCACGCTGCGCGCGAAGAACGCGGATATGGAGATCGCAGTCCGCTCCGGCATCGATGGCAGAGTGACCAATACCGGTGCGCAGCACTTCACCGATGGGGAAAAGCGCTTTTATGAGGCGAAGTATATTCAGTATGTCCCGAAGACAACCCAGAGTGACATCACCTTTGTCCAGAACGCCGTGCACGCGTTCCGCCTGAACGGCAGTCCCTGCGAGGCGCCCATGCAGGTCTTTATGGAGCTGCGGAAACTCTACGGCGGTTTTCAGTTCTCCCTCAGACAGGGAGATGAGCTGACCATTGAAAAATACTGCAATATCTATACGACCAGAGACGCCGATACCCAGGGAAAAAGCGTACCCGAGATCCAGCGTGACTCCGTCGCAGCCCTGAAAGAGCTGGAACAGATCGGCTACGCTCAGCTTGCCGCGGAGACGGCGGCGGCGTGGAGAAAGCAGGTCTGGGATGAGATTCCCATCACCATTGAAGGGAACGAACGGGATCAGTTTTCCATTCGCTTTGCGCAGTATCATCTGCGCCTGATGGTGCCCGCGCACGACAACCGCATGAACATCGGCGCCAAGGGCCTCTCCGGCGAGGGCTACCGCGGGCACTGCTTCTGGGATACCGAGATTTTCCTCCTCCCGTATTACATCTTCAATCAGCGGGAGATCGCGCGGAAGCTGGAAGAGTATCGCTATCTCTCCCTTCCCGGCGCGCACAGCAAGGCGATCCACAACGGGTATCAGGGCGCCATGTTCCCCTGGGAGAGCGCCTGGCTCGACGACGGGGAAGTGACACCGGAGTATCAGGACGTCGATATCGTGACCGGGCTTCCCATCAAGGTCTGGTCCGGTTTCATTGAGCAGCATATCACGGCCGATGTTGCTTTCGGCGTCTGGCAGTACTATACGATCACCGGCGATCAGGACTATATGGACCGCTACGGCTACGAACTGATCTTTGACACGGCGCGCTTCTGGGTCTCCCGGCTGGAGGATAAAAACCGCCAGATCCACGAGACGGTTGATGCCGACGGACGTACCGTCTTCACGGAAACCGTGACGGACGACGGCATGCTTCACATCTGCGATGTCGTCGGCCCGGATGAGTACAAGGAGCACAAGACAGACAACGCCTTTACCAATTATCTGGCGGTCTGGAATATCCGTAAGGCCTGTGAGTATTATGAACTCCTGAAGGCGGAGCGGCCGGAACTCTTCCGGGCGCTGAATGAAAAGCTCTCGCTCGATGCCTTCTATGAACAGTGGACGGCGAAGGTGGACCGGGTGTTCCTGCCGCTGCCGCGCGAGGACGGTGTGCTTCCGCAGGATTCCACCTACCTTACGCTGAAGGATATCGACCTCAGCAAGTATCGGGCGCAGGACTTCGTCGGCGGGATTTTCCGCGACTATAACCTCACCCAGATCAACCAGATCCAGGTGAGCAAGCAGGCCGACGTGCTGGTTCTCTTCTTCCTGCTCGAGGATCTCTTCCCGGCGGAGGTGAAGAAGGCGACCTGGGCCTACTATTCCGCGAGGACCCTTCACGATTCCTCTCTCTCCCTCTGCACGCACGCGGTTCTGGCGGCGGATATGAAGGAAAAGGACCTCGCTTACGAGATGTTTGTCAAGTCCGCGGAGATTGATCTTGGACCGGTAATGACGACATCCAACGCGGGCATCCACACCGCTTCCTTCGGGGGAATCTGGCAGGGCGTCGTCTATGGTTTCGGCGGACTGAGAATGCTGGGCGGCAAACTGCGCATTGATCCGATCCTCCCCGACGCCTGGACAGGCCTCTCCTATACCCTGTGGTGGAAGGGACAGCAGCTTGCGGTGAAGGTGACGAAGGAAGCGCTGAGCGTGACGAACCTCACGGGCAAAGAGCCGGTGACCGCGCAGCTGGGCAGAGAAACCCTGACCTTCGCGGACAGCGTGACCGTGAACCTCTGAACTCCTGATCCGGATCAACCGGATAATCCTTGCCGGATATTTTGCCATTTTACAAAGATCCTCTTTCCCAAGAGGTCTGAAAACAACAGAACCCGGGCTCTGCCATGGGCGGCTGACTGCCGCTCACCGCAGGGCCCGGATGATTATGTCCTTGTCTCTTTATTCGTACTCCACCGTGGCGGGGGGCTTGGAAGTGATGTCGTAGAACACGCGGTTGATGCCGCGCACCTCGTTGACAATGCGGGTGGAGACGCGGTCGAGCACCTCATAGGGGATCCGGTACCAGTCGGCGGTCATGAAGTCCGAGGTCTGCACGCTTCGCAGCACGACTGCGTAATCGTAGGTGCGCCCGTCTCCCATCACGCCGACGGAGCGCATGTTGGTCAGCGCGGCAAAATACTGGTTCATCTGCTGCCCGAGGCCGGCCTTTTCCGCCTCGTCCCGGAAGATGAAATCCGCGAGACGCAGCCTGTCGAGCTTCTCTTTGCTCAGTTCACCGATGACGCGGATGCCGAGTCCCGGGCCGGGAAAAGGCTGGCGCGAGATCAGCGTCTCCGGCAGCCCAAGCTCTCTGCCCAGCTGGCGGACCTCGTCCTTGAAGAGCATGCGCAGGGGCTCAATAATCTCCTTGAAGTTTACATAATCCGGGAGCCCGCCCACATTGTGGTGGCTCTTGATGACGGCGGCGTCGCCCTTGCCGGATTCGATCACGTCCGGATAGATGGTTCCCTGGGCCAGATAATCCACTGCGCCGATTTTTCCGGCTTCCTCCTCAAAAACGCGGATAAACTCCTCGCCGATGATTTTTCGCTTTTCCTCCGGTTCAGTGACGCCGGACAGACGGCGGAGAAAGCGCTCCTCCGCGTTGACACGCACGAAGTTCAGTTCCCGTCCCGAGAATGCCGCTTCAATTTCGTCACCTTCATTCAACCGCATCAGCCCGTGGTCCACAAACACGCAGGTCAGCTGATTCCCGACCGCTTCAGACAGCAGTGCCGCGGCAACGGAGGAATCCACGCCGCCGGAGAGCGCCAGCAGAACCTTTCCGCTGCCGACCCGCTCCCGGATTGAGGTGATGGACTGTTCCTTATAATCCGCCATGGTCCAGTCGCCCGATGCGCCGCAGACGGCATAGAGGAAGTTGCGCAGAATCTGCCGGCCGTATTCCGTGTGCTCTACCTCCGGATGGAACTGAACGCCGTAGAAGCGGCGCGTCTCATCGCTGATTGCCACGTTGGGGCACATGTCGGACCGGGCGGTCAGCGCAAAGCCCGCCGGCACTTCTGCCATGTAATCCCCATGGCTCATCCAGGTTACGCTCTGTTCGGGAAGCCCCTGAAAGAGCGGACAGCTGCGGTCAAAATGCGTGAGGGTCTTGCCGTATTCCCGCGCAGAGTCGTTCTGCGCGGCAGTCACGCGTCCGCCCAGTGACCAGGCGATCAGCTGGCAGCCGTAGCAGATCCCCAGAATGGGCACGCCGAGCTTGAAAATGCCGGGATCCACCTGTGGCGACTTCGGATCATAGACAGACTGCGGCCCGCCTGTGAAGATAATGCCGAGCGGGTCATAGGCCCGGATTTCTTCCAGCGCCATGGTGTAGGGGTGGACTTCACAGTAGACGCTGTTTTCACGTACGCGCCGCGCGATCAGCTGGTTGTACTGACCGCCGAAGTCTATGATCAGGATTTTCTGCATGCTTTATTCCTCCAGCGAAGCGGTGATCAGGCCGGTAAACAGGGGATGGGGGCGGTTGGGACG
>JAFSLL010000035.1 GCA_017448455.1 Oscillospiraceae bacterium
AACTGGTTTTCGTGTATAATAATTGTACTGTTACATTGCGAAATACTGGCTATAAATTGAAGAGGGGGATTATGTATCAAATAGGAGAAAAAATAATCTACGGAGAGAATGGAGTCTGCACAGTTGATAGAATCGCCCCGCTGGATATGAGCGGAGCATCGAAGGAAAAACTATATTACTACCTGACCCCGCTGGTCGGTTCCGGTACCTACTTTGCTCCGGTTGACACGTCTGCCTTTATGCGGCCGATCATCAGCCGGGATGAAGCCGTTGCCCTGATCGATGCGATGCCCGGGATTGAGCCGGCCATCTGCAATGACAGTCGCTTCAATCATGTGGATGCGTTTTATCGCGACCTTTTCAAGCTCCACTCTAACGAAGCGCTTGTCTCTGTGATTAAGGGGCTGCGCTGCCGCATGGCGGAAAAGAAGACCCGCAGCAGCAGGGCGGAAGCCACCATGAAGCGCGCCAAGGATATTCTCCACGGCGAGCTGTCTGTGGCACTGGATATCGACTTTGACCAGGTAGAGGGTTACATTCAGGAGCGGATCGGCGAAGAATGACCCGACCGAAATAGAAGACCGCATACATTTCTCTGCGGCGCATGGCGCATGCAGGGCGTATGTATGCGGCTTTTTTGATGCTTTTATTCTTTGTAATGTTGAAATATCTGTTATATTTCCAGGCGGCTGACCGGCTGTACCACGCGGCAGAACCTGTATTCCCTGTGCAATTCTTCCGCACAGCGCTCTGCCGCCTCTCCGTCACAGAACACTCCGAAAACCGCAGAGCCGGTTCCGGTCATCACGGCGCCCAAGGCACCATGATCCAGCAGAACATGCTTGATCTCCGCCTCGCTGCGCATGCGTCGGTCATCAACTTCTTCAAAGACGTTGAACATCCGCATGGAGATCTCCTTCAGGTCACCTGCACGAAGCGCCTCCAACATGCCCGGTGTATCCGGGTGCGTGCGCAGGCCGATCTGATCGAGCTTTCGAAAGAGCTCCGGCGTGGAGATGGAGAATCCCGGCTTACAAATAACGATTTGGCAGTCCGGCATCGGCGTCAGATCTTCCAGCTGCTCTCCCCTGCCTCTTGCGAGAGACGTGCCCCCGGACACGCAGAATGCGACATCAGAACCGATCTGCTCTGCCAGCATCTCAAGCTCTCTTCGGTTCATCCGCCTGTCGAAGAGCCGGTTCATCCCGCGCAGCACAGCAGCCGCGTCAGCCGAACCGCCGGCCATCCCGGCGCCCACGGGAATTTCCTTCTCCATCCGGATTGAGATCCCACGTTTTTCTTCTCCGATCGCCTGCAGATAAACACATGCTGCTTTGACGGCCAGGTTTCGCTCATCGTTCGGGACATAGCGGAAATTGCATCTTGCCCGGATCCCGTCCTCCTCTGTTCTCTCCACCTGGATGCTGTCCGTCAGGGAAACAGTCTGCATCACCATCAGCATATCGTGATATCCGTCATCCCGCCTCGCCGTCACGTCCAGCGTCAGATTCAATTTTGCATAGGCGTATTCCTGTACCGTCATGTTTCCTTCCGCAGTCCTTCGTAGTGATTTCTCGGCTGCTCAGGATCAAAGAGATAGACCCGCAGCTCGTACGGCCGCGCCGTAAAGCCGTTTTCCACCACCTGGTTCCGTTCGTAGTTGGAGAGCACCAGTCTTCCGTTTTCCAGGCTGATGCCGCCGGGAGCCTCAAAGCGCCTCTGGTTCTCCGAGAAGAAGCAGATCACCAGCAGCTTCTTGTTCAGGTAGTTCCGTTCATAGACGTAAAACTGCTTGTCTTTTTTATAGTGCTCGTAGTAATCGCCGTGGAGCGCGACCTCGTTTGACTTCCGGAACTTGATCAGCTTCCGGTAGAAGTTCAACAGGGAGTCCGGGTCGTTCTCCTGGTCCGCAACGTTGATTTCCTTGTAGTTCTCATTTACCGGGAACCACGGTGTCCCCGTCGTAAAGCCCGCGTTCTTCTCCGTATTCCACTGCACAGGAGTTCGTGAGTTCTCCCTGCTGGCTCTGTTGGCCATCTTCAGGATCGTTGTCTGCGGAAGCAGGCCCTGTACCAGCCGGATGCCATTGTGCGTCATCACATCCTGAAAGTCGTCCAGGCTTTTCAGCCGGATATTGGTCATTCCGATTTCCTGTCCCTGATAGATAAACGGGGTCCCGCGCTGCAGCATATACATCGCCGCCAGCATTTTCCCGCTCTCCACGCGGTGCCTCTCGCTTCCGTAGCGGCTGATGATCCGCGGATGGTCGTGGTTTTCGATGTACAGCGCGTTCCAGGCCTTTCCCTGCAGCTTCTCCTGCCAGTCTGAAAACGCCCTCTTCATCTTGCGAAGGTCAAAGGGCAGCTGGATCATATCGGTCTTAAAGCAGTCTGCTTCCATGTGAGAGAAGGCGATCATCTCGTCCAAGACCTGATCCGGGCCTTCTGTCACATAGGTCAGGGCAATGTCCGCCGTCGTCATCGGGCTCTCCCCGACGGTAAAGCAATCATAGTGATCCAGCACATCGTGCTTGAATTCCTTCAGGTAATGATACGTCTCCGGCTGGTTGGAATAAAATTTGATGCCGTTCGCAATCGGGACCTTCGGGAACGAATCCGGAAGTCCCGGTGCCTTCCCGATGTAGGTAATGACGTCCTCGCGGAAACCGTCTACCCCCAGCTCCAGCCAGAAGCGCAGAATGTTTTTGACCTCTTCCCGGACTTTGGGGTTGGCCATGTTGAGATCCGGCTGTTTCTTTGCAAACAGGTGCAGATAGTATTCATCCAAAAAGGCGTTGTATTCCCATGCGCCGCCTTCAAACATGCTTGTCCAGTTGTTCGGCGGATAGTGTTTCCCGCGGCTGACGCGGCCGTGACGCCAGATGTAATAATCATGATACGGATTGGTATGTGCTTTTCTGCTCTCCTGAAACCACGGGTGCTCATCAGAAGTATGGTTTACCACCAGATCCATAAAGACCCTCAGTCCCATTCCGTGAGCCTTGTCCAGCACCTCGCGGAAGGTATCCAGTGTCCCGTAATCCGGGTGAATGTCCATATAATCCGAAATGTCATAGCCGAAGTCCGCATTCGGAGACGGGTAAATCGGAGAGAACCAGATCGCATCCACGCCGAGGCTCTTGATGTAGTCCAGTTTCTGGAGCACACCGTAGAGATCGCCGATTCCGTCGCCGTTTCCGTCACAGAAACTGCGCGTCCAGATCTGGTATACGGTCATTTCCTTATACCACTGCGTCTTCGCCACTGCCATCACCCCTCCTGTCTTTCGCTTGATATACACAGTGTAACACAAAACGGCGCTGTTTCGCAATGGACAGAGTTGAAAAAAAGAAATAAAAAAAAGATTGACAGCAGGGTTCCCTTGTGTTATCATTTTCAGGCTGAAATGCTTTGGCCGTGCGGGTGTA
>JAFSLL010000036.1 GCA_017448455.1 Oscillospiraceae bacterium
GCAAGTCTTTTGTTTTTCGCGCTAGATACAGCGGCAGATTTGTTATTTCTCCATCTTTTCTGTAACCACGTTTTGAATATCGGATGGCATGAGCAGGATGATGCTCAGAGATATATCTTTTGAACGAAGGTGCAGACTTGTCTTCTCCTCCTTTGGCTTCAACAGGGATGATCTCTGTGCAGTATTGCAGGACAAAATCTATCTCGCTGTTCTTGTCAGAGTAATATCTGGGTTCAACATCGAACTGGCCGCGAAGCTGCTGCAAAATGTAGTTCTCTATCAGTGGACCTTTGAACTGATAGTCGCTTTTTAAGAGGATCGCGCTGTTATCAATACCGGCCATGTGTTTGAGAAGTCCGGTATCAAACACAAACAGCTTGAACTGATCCAGCTTATCAAAAGCGGCAAGAGGATGCTCCATCTTGGAGACATTGTAGACACGGCTCAACATACCTGCAGAAACAAGCCATTCAATCGCTTCTTCAAAATCACGCGCTCTTCCGCCTTCCCGGACAGCCCCATACATGAACTTCTCATTGGGTTTGGCAAGCTGTGCAACGATGCTGCGAAAGACCATGAGAATGCGCCCGCTGTTGACCTTGCCATTGTGTTTGGAAAAGTCGTTTTCGTAAACCTCGATCAGCTCCTTTTGGATTTGAGAAATACGCGCAGGATCCTTGTATTTCACCCACGAGGCAACGCATTCCGGCATTCCTCCGATAATCAAGTAGTTGTTGTAGGCATCCAGCAAGCGATGGTGAAAGATCTCCTCAATCTCCTGACCTTTTTGGATGCTTTCATAATAGGCGAAAAGCGCGGGATCGGTTGCGTCCAGAAACTCATCGAAGCCTAACGGGAAAATGTCAAGCAAATTGACCATACCCACCGGATAGGATTTGGGCTCTGCGAGAAGTGTACCAAGCAAGCTGCCAGCCGCAATGACGTGATATTCATTCGCCTTCTCTTTGAAATACTTCAGGGAATTCAGTGCCTCCGGGCATTCCTGGATTTCATCGAAAATAATCAGCGTCTCGCCGGGAACGATTTTCTCTCCAGCAATCAGAGAAAGCAGTTCGATTATCCGATGGGGGTTTTTGTTTGCTTCAAAAATGGATTTGAGCTGGTCTTCTTCGTCAAAGTTAAAATAGACTGCGCTGTCGTAGCAGCTTCTCCCAAACTCTTTCATCAGCCATGTCTTACCGACTTGTCGCGCACCCTTCAGGACCATAGGCTTGCGGTCATCGCTGGCTTTCCAATTGATCAGGATCTGAATCGCATTGCGTTTCAAGCAGGTCACCATCCTTCATTGAGAGGTCGACTATACTTTATCACATTTTTCTGATGTTATCAACGTCAAACAAGCACATTTTTCTTGGATTATTAGCCATAAAATGACACATTTTTCTGCGGGAGCGCCGATCATACATATCACAGGTGAAAGGAGTATATGCAAATATGAAGCGAGAACGCTTTGAAAAACGTCTGTTCCGCATCTTCGAGGAGGCCGGGTATTCACCCGTCCAGATTCTCACGGTGACGCCGGAGGAAATGGTGGAGATACCGGGGATCACGGTGCCAAATATCCGCGCCATCCTCTGTGTGCAGAACAAGGTGCTGTCCGAAAAGAACACCGTCCGCAAGGGGAAAGCCGTGGCTGCCCTGCTGCGGGAGATGGAAAAGGCGGCACGCTGATATGAGTCAAAGAACGAATGCCGGGTATATCATCACGGACTCCGTCCATGTCGGAGATGCCGAATTTGTCCTTGGCGTCAGCCAGCAGATTCCCAATGATTTTGTCACCTGGAGATGTTCCAATGGCAACTATTACTGGGGGCATTACCACAGCAATCTGTTCAGCGCCCAGAAAGATTTGGTGGAACGTGCGGCAGAAAGGGTCGCAGAAATTCAGGAGGTGCTGGAAGCGAAGATGGCGGTGGAGCCAGGATTCTCCCCTTGGGGAAAGGTTCAAAGCTGCCTCACGCTTTGCGACGGCGTTTACTCCGTTGGCACGGAAAGCCACGGCGGCATCATGGTGCATCAAATCGTCTCAGGCAATGTTCTTTCCGGCGCCGCGATAAAATGCGGCTTTACCGATGGCAGCTACCTCTGCTTTGAGGAAGACTGTGACGCGCAGGTTGTCATACGGGAGTTGATGGACAGAAAGCTGTACCAGGCGCCCGTCAACGAGCATTATCCTCCGGGCAAATATGAAAGCGTGATCGATGCAAGCGTTCAGAGAAATCATCCGGAATACTGGGCATTCCGCAAGCGGCATCTTTTACCTGCCCTCCAGAATAACCACAAAAAATCTAACAAGGAGAGTGAACGATAATGGAACTTACCATCAGACCCATGACGCCGCAGGAGCGGATGTACAGCTATTCCCAGAGCAGTCAGATTGAGGGACAGGCGGGATGCATCGGGCATCTTCGCGGCGATCTGGACGGAGACGGAGAAGCTTTTCTTTCCTCCTGGACAGGTCACCGGGACGATTTGAAAACGCAGGATTTCAAAGATGAATTCGATGATGTTATCAATGCCCTGCGTTTTGACGATCAGTATGGCAGCATCTTAAAGAGTCGCCGCTGTCTGGCCAAGTTCTGCTTCAGCCATCCGGAAAGCAATTATGGAAATGATCGGGAATTTGGATTCCGGGCGGATACACCTTCCTACACCTTTATGCTCAGGCTCAATCCAAACCAGGGCGAATACAACTTGTACTGCTACTGCTTCAAGAGAGATTGGTTGGATCGACACATGACCCATGCCGCGCGGGGCATCCGCTTCATCACCCCGGACTACAACGAGAAGTTCCGCATCGACGACGGCGACAGCATCCGCATGATGCGCGAGGGGCAGGCAGCCCGCGATTATGTATGCAGGTATATCGACGACTATCATGTGGAGATCGGAGATAATCTCTATCATATCTGCGAATTTGCCGAAAGAATGAAAATGACGGGAGCCACCGTCATTCCTATCCGATCCTCTCTCCCTGAGCAGTGCTTCTCCGTGCTGCAATCTACCGGCAGCGTCATCGCATTGCAGCGCGGGAAGGACGGGTATTTCGTCACTGACGATGACTGCACTCCGGAGAGCGCCCGGAGGGTCGCAGATCTTCTCAATCGAAAGTTGGGCGTCAGCAAGCAGCAGGAGTCGGCCATGTCCGCAGGCTCCATTTTTGGCTGGGACACGCCTGCCGCCGACCCAAAAAACTATGACGCCGAGGGCAGAGCCATCAAGCCCAAGCAAAAAGACAGAGGCGACGCACGGTAAAACCAAAAAGATAGGAGGTAACGCCGATGGCGACGAAATATGAGCTTATCACGGAGCTATACAAGCGCACCCAAACGAATGTTGCGGAGCCGCAGGAGTGGCAGCGTTTTCTGACTACGGCCTGCCGCAACTTCCGGCTCTCCTTTGATGAGCAGCTTTTTCTCTATGCCCAGCGCCCGGACGCCACCGCCGTTCTGGAGATCGACAAATGGAATCGCCAGTTTGGGCGCTGGGTCAACCGAGGCGCGACGGGCATTGCCGTGTTTGACGGCGACACCACAGGCCGCGCACGGCTGAAATACTATTTTGATGTATCCGATACCCACCCCGGACGCTTCTCCCGCCGCGTTCCCATCTGGACAATGCGCCGGGAATATGAGCAAGAGGTCACGGAGGCTCTGGAAAACAGTTTCGGTGAGCTGGAAAACAAATACTCCCTTGCGGCTGCGCTGATCTCTGCGGCAAAAAACGCCGTGGAGGACAATATGCAGGACTACCTTCAGGAGCTGCATTACTATAAAGAAAACAGTTTTTTGGAGGAACTGGACGATCTGAATATCGAGGTACAGTATCGGAACGCTCTGCAAAACAGCGTGGCGTATATGCTCCTCATGCGCTGCGGCATTGACCCGTCCGACTACTTCACGGACGATGACTTCCGGGGTGTTGTGGACTTTAACACGCCGCAGACCCTCAATGCGCTGGGCGTGGCCACCGGGGACATCGCGCAGATGTGCCTCACGGAGATCTCCCGCACTGTCACGGCCATGGAGCGCCAGCTGAAAAAACAAAATCGCACATTTGCAGATGTACCCAAAGACGAGTATCCTGTCATTGGAAGAAACAACGAGACAGAAAGGAGCCATGAGCATGAACGAGCTGACATACACGATGCAGGGCGATTACCGTCTGCCCAACCTGCTGCCCCCGCAGGAGCCGGAGGTGACGCTTGGGAAATACGGCCTTATGCGACGCCGGTATCTGCGGCAGCACCGCAGAGTGACCTACACCAACCTCTTGAC
>JAFSLL010000037.1 GCA_017448455.1 Oscillospiraceae bacterium
AGAGACATAGGCTTCCGTCTTACGTTTTTGACTGCGTTGAGCTCAATCTCTCCATGACTCCGAACGATCTCGCTGATTTTGCCACTATACTGGGCGGCGGTACCGATCAAGTACGTGATATTGCCGCCTTTGCTGCGGGCTTCAACGCATAAGAAGCCACGCGGCGTCAATTGACTAAGGTGCGCGAGAAGTCCGGTCACGTCTTCTAAGGCGAACGGACGTTGCCAGTTCAGCTCAAACCAAACAAATTCTTGATTCAGCTGTTTCATTAGGCTTTACCTCCGTTCGCAAAAGATGACGTATGGGGAAACGCACAGCGGGTAAACCCCGCTAGAAGTGTGTGTCTTTGTAATGCTTCCATAAGCGATACGCTACCATGCTGATACCGATAAGCACCGCGATGAGGATAATCCAGCCCCAGACATCTTTGAGCCAGCACACTCCTGCCCGCACCAGCCATGCGGCCAGTGCGAACAGAGCGGCGGCTTCCAGAATCGACTGGAACGGCCCTTTTGGAACGTACATAGATCACGATTCCTCCTCTATCGGAGCGGCAGAAATAACCTTCCCCGCAGGTGGAATAAACTTCACTTTCCCAGAGTATTCCGGGACTGGATAGCCGGGGATGTAGACATCGCTGCCGCCCTCAGCTTCGTTGCCCCAGATCCACCAATTCTTATGCTGGACTCGGTTTCTGGCGAAGAGTTCAAGGTACTCCCGGTTCGGATACAGCCGTTCGATGATGTAATACACCTCTTCGGGCTTCCGGCTGTGTTCTTGGCGTGGAAAGTAGCCCCAGTTCGGTTGCGCTTTGAACTCCACCGGCATCTTACCCTTGGTACCAAGCAGCAGCGTCTCCGAACAGTTGCGGAAGTACTGACCCAGTGCCAGCCCCGCCATCGCCTTGATCCAGTAGAACGGGCTACGATAGGTAAAACCCCAAGCTTTAAGGACATCAAGTCCCTCCTGTAAGAGACCATTCGGAATCCAGAGGAAGCAGGCGGCGTTCTCGCGGGTGAGACTCGCGACCGGCATGGCTTTGATGCGATCTAAGGTCATCAGATTATAGTGCTGGAGAGCACCGTAGGATCCGGTCTGATTGATATTCCAAGGTGGGTCCGCATAGACAACAGAGAAGTCCGTTTTGCTGATTACCTTAGTCCCCGGAGCCAGGTCCGGGACAGTCGGGATAGTCTCAAGCTGGTGCTTGGATCGCTTTTGGTTGATAGAATTATTAGTAGTTTTTTTCATAAGCATTTATCTCCTTTTCGTGTTACAATTATTATGGGTTGTGAGCAGGATGTCGCGTTTGCAATTGCAGACAGGGTATTTACAAGAAATGGTTGGAACCTTTGGAGGGTTGGGTTTGTGAGCAATTGTGAATGTGCGTGTTGCAATGCAAACTTGACATCCTGTCAAAATCATATCATTTTGCTTGAAAAAATACGGATTTGTGCTAGAAAAACGACAATCACTGTCGCGTTTATGCTTAAACAGGGAAAAGCAGGGCTAATCTGCGATGTTTGAGGAATCCGTCATCTCCTGAAGGATGGCGACCTGGGCAGCTAAGGCGCATAAATCCAGTTCCGTTAGATCCTGCTGGAGGCGGAGTTCCGCCAGTTGTTCAGAGGTAAGTTGCGGGGAAGAAATGGGATGCATCGGCGAAGGGCTAGACTTTGTCGTTTGCCCCACCTGCCGCTGCTTGATTAAGCGGGAAAGATCATGAAAGAAACTGTAAAAGAAATCCCAGATCTCTTCGTAGTTGGCTACTATGGCGGCAGATAATAGCAATAGAAGTGTTGCGCCAAAAATGCAAACAAGAGT
The DNA here is from genome assembly GCA_017448455.1 of Oscillospiraceae bacterium. Classification (GTDB taxonomy): domain Bacteria; phylum Bacillota; class Clostridia; order Oscillospirales; family Oscillospiraceae; genus Limivicinus. Next base: position 1,825 of record JAFSLL010000037.1, read on the forward strand.
TTCATCCATAATCAGTACCTCCCGCTGCCGTTACGGACGATGTTGCAAATGGCTTCCTGAGCCAAATCAGCGATTTCTTCAAAACGATCAGCGTGTTGCGGAGAGAGGGCGGTAGCCTTGTCAGCCAAGTCGGAGACGTAAGACGCGGTAGCGATGGCACGGGAGGAGACCGTCATCAGGCGCATCAGGGAGATGCTGTCTTTTAGCATCAATTCTCCTTCCCGGTCCATATGCTGGATGACAGACCGGGCGGCTTGGGGAGAGAGGGCAGTGAGGTCAAACACAGCCTCACCTTGGGAAATGTCGCCTTTTCTATTAGACATCGAATCGCTTCCTTTCTTTTCGTATTCCCCCTGAAAGCAAAAAAAAGACGGCTACCGACACCGGGGGTAAGTGTCAGCAGCCGTCTCAGCGGGTGAACAGTTATGCTCTTCATTATATTGTTGTCGGGAAAAGACTAAAATTAACCTACAGAAAGAAAAAGTAAAAAATAATTTTTCCGGCTTCAAATATTCAGGAGAGAATTAGACACCGAAATTCTATCAGTTTTCACTACTCACCTCTGTTAGTGCCTCCCACACCTTCACCATGGCGAGGGTGTCGAGCTCACAGTATTTCAGGAGATTGTAACGGGCCTGCGTCCTAGCCTCAGGAGACATCTGCTCCATCGCCGGAAAGGCCGTCATCGCCTCGCTGCCATTATGGATTTCCTCAAGGTTATGATAGTCCAGCGCGGGATCGTCTGGAAACAACGCAGGGAGAACGGCCTTGATCGAATAGCTCTCACCCATGGCGGGGTGATAGTACCAACGCTTCTGGAACGGAACCATCAAGTCATAAATATGGCTACAAATAGCCATGAGATGTTCGGAGAGCGACGGAATCGCCGCAGCCAGTTCCCGTAGCCGCGTACATTCAAAAGACTTGTTGTAGGCCGTCACACAGGCTCCGGCGGGAATATCAGCGCAGAGCTGCTCCGCTAGGGCGCGACGGGGATCGGTTCCTGGCTCTGCTAAGAACTCCCGGTGCTGCAATTCTCCATCCGGATGATCGATAAAATGCAGGGAATACTGGAACGGAATCTGATCATAGGGACGGGTCCCGATATAACGGGGAATAACTGGCTGCAGAGTCTCAAAGTCCAGAAAATACAGCGGATACCAAAGCTGATCCAAGAAACGCCGGATGTTGACGGGTTCAATATGTTTGTGATCATACAGTGGCTCCGGTGCAGGAAGTCCTCGGGAGCAATACTCC